>JAWUYB010000029.1:0-28352 GCA_034111025.1 Candidatus Altimarinota bacterium
TCACCAATAATAAGTTCTCTTTGACCTCTCCCAATTGGAACAAGTGCATCAATAGCTTTAATACCAGTTTCCATTGGTTCATGAACAGATTTTCTATCCATAACACCAGTAGCTACGTTTTCAACTGGACGAGATTCAGTAGTTTTTATATCACCAAGACCATCAATTGGATTACCAAGAGCATTAACTACTCTCCCAACCATAGCTTCACCAACAGGAACTTCTAGAATTTTTCCAGAAGCTTTAGCTTTTTCACCTTCTGAGATTTTTTGAAAACCTTCAAGAACTACAATACCAACAAAATGTTCTTCTAAGTTCAGAGCAATACCTCTTGCACCTGAATCAAAAGTAACAACTTCGTTATAAGCAACGTTTCTTAATCCAGAAACTTTTGCAACACCATCTCATAAATAGAAAACTTCACCTACATTCTCAACTTCAGGAGTTATATCTGTAGAATCAATTCTAGTTTCTATTTCACTGATAATATTATTTAATAAGTCGTTTGACATAAAACTATATTTAAAAGTAAATAAATTAATTTTTTATTGATTTTTCAATTTTTGAGAAGCTAAGATCTACCATAGAATAATCTAAGTATACTTTAATTCCTCATTTTAATGTATCGCGAGAGATAAATTTAACTTTTTCTCTTGCTACATCTAATTCAAAAGCTTTTGTATAAACAGTTTTTGCTTGTTCCCAAGCCATATCTTCAGTAACTGAAGTAAAATGTTCAACAATAAGAAGTTTTTCTCAAGAATGTTTTCTATCAAATAATTCTTCTCATCTTTTTCCAAGCTTTTTTTGTAAGTCTTGATAAAGCTTCAATTCTGATAAAAGATTTTTTAAACCTTTTGCATCAAGATCTTGAACTTTACCTAATAAAGCTATTTTATCCATATTTGTAAAAAGATTATATTATTTTAAAGCTTCTAATTCTTTTTCCATAAAATCTTTGTTTGCAGATTCTTTTGAAAACATTTTTTCATTGAGTCTCAAAGTAAGATTTACAACTTTAGATTTCATTTCACCCATCATAGAAAGTTTTTCTTTTTCAATATCAGCTCTAGCATTTCCTAGAATTGATTCAGCTTCCATAGAAGCTTTTTCTTTTGATTTTTCGATATTTTTCTTTGCAATACCATCAGCATTTGATTCAATTTCAAGTGCTTTATTTCTTGCAGAGATAACTAAGTCTTCTGCTTGTTTTTCAGCAGCTTCTATTTTTTCTTTCACTTGAATTTCAGCATCATCGAATTTACTTAAGTGCGCTCTACGCTCTTCAATAGCTTTCACTATTTTTTCACCTAAGAAATGCTTAAAGATGAAGAATAAAATTCAGAAATTTATCATTTGAGCGATTACTACACCCAATTTTAAATCATCCATAAATAAAAATTAATATTAATAAGTATTATCCAATAACTTTTAAAGTTTCTTCTGCAACTTTAGAACCTTCATCGATAACTTTAAACGCAATAATCATACCGTATATTGCTACAACTTCTATAAGAGCAACAAATAATACCATAAATGCCATAACTTTACCTTTTAGTTCTGGGTTTTGATTGATACCTTTAATAGCACCTTTGATCAATAAACCTTCACCTATACCAGCACCAAGACCAGCTAAACCTATAGCAAGACCTGCACCAATAGCAGCAATACCACCTAATGTTTCCTTATCAAGAATTTGAAAAGAAACAATAAGAGCATATATTGCAGCTGATTCAACAAGTGCTACACCAAGGATAGAAACTGTTAATAAGAAAGAAATCATTTTAGGATTTTTTCCCATAGTTTTAAGAGATTCTTCTGAAAGATAACCTCTCCCAATACCTACACCAAGACCAGCAATACCAATTGCAAGACCAGCACCAAGTGCAACAAGTGGATTTAATCCAGTTTGAGCAACCGCATCAAATACTTCAGCTCCGCTAATTTGGAAAGCAATAATTAAACCATAAATTGCAGTAACTTCTACTAATGCTACGAATAATACCATAAATGTAAGGATTTTCCCTTTGATTTGTGGATTTCTAGCAATTGCAGACATAGCCCCTGAAACCAGAATACCCTCACCAATACCTGCACCTAAACCAGCAAAACCGATTGCAGCACCAGCACCAGCAGCAGCATATAATGCTAAGTCTTTACTTAATATATCAAAAGCAACTACTAAACCGTAGATTGCAGCTGATTCTACTAATGCAATACCTAAGATAGTAACAGTTAAGAAGAAAGAAATCATTTTTTCTCTTTTTCCAATTACTTCCATAGCTTTTTCAGCCAAGATACCTTCACCAATAGCAACCCCTAATCAAGCTAACCCTACAGCTAACCCCATACCAAGAAATGCTTCTGGAACTGCACCTGTGAAACCTTCTTTAAAAGCTTCGTGACCTAAAATATTAAATGAAATTACAAGACCATAAATGGCAGCTGATTCAACAAGTGCAATAAATAGAACCATAAATGTCATAATTTTTCATTTCATTTCTGGATTTTTATCCATTGCTCAGATTGCTCCAGCAATAAGTCTTCATTCACCAATACCAGCACCTAAACCAGCTAAACCTATCGCAAGACCTGCACCAATTGAAGCAGTTAATGAAATAGTTTGTGAATCTAAAATTTGAAATGCAACAATTAAACCATATATAGCAGCTGATTCAACAAGTGCAATACCTAGGATTGTTACAGTTAAAAGAAATGACATCATTTCTTTTCTTTTACCAATAACTTCTACAGCTTTTTTTGCAAGAATACCTTGACCGATAGCAACACCGATACCAGCTAAACCTACAGCAAGTCATGGACCGATGTAATTAACTAATTCCATATATACAAGAATTAAAAAATAAATAATTATATTAATGTACTTTTGCTACTTTAATAAATATAGCAATAAGTAAAGGAAACACTAATGCTTGTATGAAAGCAACGAGTAATGCTTGTAAATGAAGAATGATTGGTCCAAGTATTGGAAATTCAAATCAAACTAAATTTGTTGTTAATGCTGAAACAGCTCAAACTAACATTACCATTAATAAACCTCCTGAAGTAACATTCCCAAATAATCTGAATGATAACGAAATAATTTTCGCACCATGACCAATTATTTCAAGCGCTCCTAAGAACATAGAAATAATTATATCAAATATTTTTACAAGTAAGAATACAGGTAAATCTATATACTTAGGTAAATTCCCTCTTTCGAATGGAATATAATTTTTTCATCCAATCGGAGCATATTCATATATAGCCTTCCAGAAACCTAAGAATTTAAATTGTTCATATATAACAATTACAACTCAGATTACAGCCATAGCAACATTGAAGTTGATATCAGCCGTAGGAATTTTAATAAAATACTCTAATTCATGACCAAATATATTTAAGAAAAATTCTAAGAATGATCCTAAAATATTAGAGAAAAGAATGATAAAGAATAATAATGTAATATACATTTTCGTCCATCTCTTTTCTTCTGCCCCCAAAATGTCTTCAAAAAATTCAAATATTTTTTCAAAAAACATCTCGAAAAACACCATAAAACTTGAATTCCTCCAAGCTTGAAATGCCAGCATAAACAAGCCAATAATAGCAAGTTCTACACCTAGTCCAACGATAACTCCTGGATGGGTGTATAATGACAACATTTCGTCAAAAATTTTGTCCATATTGTTCTTCTTTCGTTAAAGTTAAAAAACGCTAGGAGTATATTAAAAAAAACCCATATTGCAAATAGTTTTTAACATCAAATTCGACAAAAAAAAGAAGTAAATATTTACTTCTTTTTTACTATATTTTATATTTACTCTTCTAAAAAAATTATCTTTCAAAATATGAAATAAGTGATGTTTTTTCAATAGTTTGAGAATTTATCAAATAAGATATCAAAGCAGCTGAACTATTTTTATCAGCTCATAATTTTTCTACTTTTAATGCATGAACAGTAAATATATATTGATGCGGTCAATGTCATTCTGGAGGACATGGTCAACCATAACCATAATCTCAGTAATCATTTCTTGTCTGAATAGTTCATTTTGGCATTAAATCAATACTACAGTTACCAAAATTTTCTCATAATTCAGATGTAATCATAGGTAAATCTATACAGATCCAATGCCACCAACCACTATCAGTAGGAGCATCTTTATCATATACCGTTATAGCAAAACTCTTCGTTCCTTCTGGAATATTTTCCCATTTTAATGCAGGGGAAATATTTTCCCCATTTCACCCAAATCAATCAAATGCTTGTTTTTGACTTATTTGACCACCTAAACTTGTACTTGTGAGTGTAAATGTCTTATTATTCATAATACAATGTTAATAAATATTAATAAGTTAATTAAAACTTGTAAAGAGTGTAGTAAATATTATATTAATAACAAGTACTTACAATTAAGTTTAATACTTACCTTTTAGTAACTTTACCTTTAAAATGGATAGAAATAAGAAGAATATAATTTGTGATGAAATACATAGTTGCCCTGTTCAAAAAACACTTGAAATGATCTGATGAAAATGGAAAATTATAATTTTGTGGTACTTAATAGATAATACCATGAGAACCAGTGAATTAAAAAGATCAATTCCAAAGATATCTCAAAAAATGTTAATTCAACAATTAAAAGAACTCCAAGAAGACTGATTAATTGTTAGAAAGGTCTATCGTGTTGTCCCTCCAAAAGTCGAATATTCGATTTCACAAAAATGAAAAAATTTTAAAGATATCGTCAACTTAATGGAAAAAATATGAAAAACGTTGTAATATAATTATTATTGATCAAAAAAGAAGTAAATATATTTACTTCTTTTTTGATATTTTATTGTAATTTATTTTGATAATATTTGAAACGCAACTATCAACCCATAAATAGCTAATACTTCAATTAATGCTAGGAATAATACCATAAACGCTAAATCTCTTGATTTGAGAGATGGATTTCTATACATACTGATAAATGTTCCTCCTACAAGCATTCCTTCTCAAATACCAGCTCATAGAGCAGCTAGACCTATTGCTGCACCTGCTCATAGTCATGCAAGTGCCATCTCAGGAGATAATCATAGAACTTGAAATGCAATTACTAACCCATAAATAGCAGCTGATTCAGCAAGAGCTACTCACAATATAGTAGTGGTTAAAAATGTAGAATGCATTTTTGAATTTTTTCAAATTACTTCCATAGAATAAGAAGATAATATTCATTCTCCGACTCACACTCATAAACCGGCTAATCAGATTGCTAATCATGCTCAGATTGCAATATATCCATTTATATCGAGCGTTCATAATATTTGTGTTCATACAACGAGTCAGTAAATAGCAACTGATTCAATAAGGGCTATAAACAATATCATAAATGTAAGTATTTTTCTTCTATTTTTATAATCCATTCTCATAGCTTCCATAGCTTCTCAGACCATTTTTCACTCTCAAATTCACACTCCTAATCAAGCGAGTCACACAGCTAATCATACTCCTACAGCAGCCAATGGGTCAATAAAGTCTGTACTTAATAGTTGTACACCTATAATTAAACCATATATAGCTGCTGATTCTACTAATGCAATACCAAGAATAGTCACTGTTAGATAATACCCTGAATTTTTGAAATCCTTAGAAATAACTTCCATCGATCTATGTGCAAGTATTCATTCTCAAATTCATACTCATAGTCATGCTAAACCTACGGCTAATCATATTCAGATAGAAGTTAACATATCTATTTCACTTCACATTATTTGAAATGCCATAACGAGACCATATATTGCTGCTGATTCAATAAGAGCCAAGAATAAGATCATAAATGTTAAGATTTTATTTTTATTTTCTGGTCTATTTTCTATTGCGCTCATAGCTCATGCAATCATGTTCCCTTCACCAATACCAACTCATAATCAAGCAAGTCAAACGGCTAATCACATACCAATACCTTGAGTTAAATTTACTCAAGTTTCTCAAATCAGTTGAAAACCTATTACGAGTGCATAGATTGCTGCCGACTCAACAAGTGCTATACCTAATATCGTCACAGTTAGAAAGTATCATTTCATTTCAGGTTTTTCTCCCATTGAAATTAACGATCTTCTTGATAATAATCATTCTCAAACACCTACTCATAATCACGCCAATCAAACAGCAAGTCATGCTCACAAAGCAGCTAATTGATTCACAGTAGTATTATCTAATAACTGAAAAGATACTACCAGTGCATAAATAGCAGCTGACTCAATAAGTGCTAAGAATAAAATCATATATGTCATAATTTTTCTCTTTGATTCAGGATCTTGTTTCATAGCTTGTAGTGCACCAGAAACCATTTTCCCCTCTCCTATACCAACTCACAATCAAGCGAATCAAATAGCTAATCAAATAGCAATAGCTGAAAAACCTAATGTTGCTGTTGAATTTAACAATTGCATTGATAGTATAAGCCCATAAATGGCTGCTGATTCTACCAGTGTAATTCATAGAATAGAAACCGTGAGATAGAAGCTATTATTTTCAATATCTGCAGATATAACTTCGAGAGATTTTCTTGCAAGAATACCTTCCCCTATTCAGACTCATAATCAGGCTAATCAAATAGCTAATCATGCTCAAATACTATACAAAGCATTTACATCTTCTGTTGTTATAATTTGAAACGATGTGATTAATCCATAAATAGCTGCTGATTCTATAAGAGCTAAAAACAAAATCATAAAAGTAAGGATTTTTCATCTATTTTCAGGATTTTTATACATTCCTTCTAATGCTCAGGCAACCATTTTACCTTCTCAAATACCTACTCATAATCCGGCAAATCATACAGCCAATCATGCTCCAACAATTCCAAGAGCATTAACATTTTCGAGTGATAATGTTTGGAATGCAATAATTAAACCATAAATAGCTGCTGACTCAACTAAAGCTATACCTAGAATAGCAACCGTTAAATAATATCATGCTCTTTTGAAATCATATGATATTACATGTAATGCTTTTTGAGCTAATATTCATTCTCAAATACCTACTCATAATCAAGCCAGACCTATAGATAAACCAGCAGCAAGTGCTAAATATCAATCAATTGTTGAATCTGATAAAATTTGAAAACCTACCACCAATCAATAAATAGCTGCTGATTCTATTAAAGCCAAAAATAAAATCATATAGGTCATGATTTTATTTTTATTATCTGGTTGTTTATTCATAGCCTCAAAAGCTCATGCGATCATTTTACCTTCTCAAATACCTACTCACAAACCAGCAAGTCATATTGATAAACCCACTCAAATAGCAGCAAGTGGTTCTATTGTTGTAGAAAGTAGTATTTGAAATGCCATTATAAGTCAATATATAGATGCTGATTCAACTAAAGCAATTCATAGAATAGCAATAGTTAAATAATATGTACTCATTTTAGGGTTTTTCCCTATTGTAGTCATAGCACTAAATGTTAGATATCATTGACCAATAGCAACTCAAATACAAGCCAGACCTACAGCAATTGCAGCTCAAAACTGAGTAAATTCTTCCATGATAATATATTTATAATATAATTTACGTTACTATAATTACACCATATATCAGCTCTAATAACAAAAAAAGAGCTGTAAAATCATTTGATTTACAGCTCTTTTTACTTGTAATATAAGTTTAGTTATCTATATAGTTAACTCAACAAAATATTTTTTTACTTATTCAACCGTTATTTCATATTTACAGTATCATATTTCTTACCAGACTCTAAATCAGTTGTCATCATTTTATTATCTGAAATAGATATTGCAGTATTACCTATCCATAAAGCTCTTTTTACATAATCATTTCTATAATTGTATGATTTATTAGCCTTATAAGTTCAGATATTACTCTCAGCAAAACAATATTCAGGAACATATGAATATGTTTTAGATGAACAATACTCTGTCCCATCTAATAATAGTTTACAACTTGATTCTTCTTGCTTTTGTGAATATTTAGCACATTCATCAGTTCTTTGTTTTTCTATATCTGAAAAATCTATATGTGTAACTCTATATTTTTCTGAAATTCAAGTATCTTTATCAATTTCAAATGCAAATAATCCTTGATAAAAATCTATTCTTTTATAATAATCTTCAGAAGAATTTACATAGAGTTGTGCAGGTAATAATAATCTATTTTTAGCTGCGTTCCACATGAACATTCTAGGATTATTTAATGCCTCTGAATAACTTCCATTCCCTCACAGAGTTTTTGTATACTTTTGAGATACATAGATATCTCATAAATTTTCTTGGAAGTTTCATTCAGAATCTTCTTCTACTTTTTCAGCAGGCTTTCTATCATAATCAATTTCATATAAATCAATCTTTAAACCATCATTTATAGTACCTCCCCATTTATTTGTTGAAGTATTATATCATAGTCCAATAATATGATTTTCATCATAAGGATGTAGATATGTTGAGTAACCTGGTATTTTTAGTTCTCCCATTACTTTTGGTTGATTTGTAGACATATCAACAACGTAGAATGGATCAATTTGCTTAAATGTAACTAAAAATAATTTATCTCATATAAAACGAGAACTTTTGAAGTTTTCTGTTTTTCATAATCATCATAGACTACCTAGTAGTTTTAACTCTTCATCTAAAACGTATACACCTGTTTCTCTTTCAGGATATGATTTTTGTGTAATGATTCTAAAATTTCAATCATATTCATCCATAGAATATTGAGTCAAAGGTTGACCTGGTATTATAGTTGAATCTTGATATGTTAGATTATTTTTATCTACATTAATTTTATGTATTAATGTATTTTCTCATCTCGAATAATATGGCATCATACAGAAAGCTCCTCTTGGACAAGAGAAATCATTATTTTGGTACATATATGATGTAAGGTATAAGTTATCTTGACTCATAAATATTTCTGCATTATTTCATGCAATTACATCTGTAGTTACTTTTTCTTCTACATCATTTATATTAATCACTGAAATTACATTATATGATGGAGAAAAATCAAATTTTTTCATAGTATCTTTTCATGGGAGTGCATATGAAATTTCATCACAATCTACAGTTTTTCCTACTGTAAATTCATAAGGATATTTTTTATCCTTAATTTTTAGATTTTGTTTATCAGAATCTGTAGTTTTTGTTAATTCAATAGCTTTTGGAATAATGTCATTTGCAGAGAATTTTATATCTCATTCATGTTTAAATGAATAATATGGAATATCGAAAGAGTTATTTGAAAGAACATATAAATAATCTCATATTTTTCTAGATTTTCTAAAATTTCATTCTGATGCATATAATTTAATTAATTTAGGATCACTTATTTCCGTAGTATCAAAAACTATAGTATACGTTTTTTGACTTCTATTATACCAATAGTTATTTTTATAATTTGATTGAGAATATCCTCATGAAACAATAGTTAATCTATTATCATCTATATATAATACTGGTGAATAAAAATTATCTGGAACTTTTATTTTTTTTACAATATCTAAATCTTCTTTCTCAGAAGCATTTACTATATAAACATATTTATCTTTTGAGTTGTAATAATAAATATATTTTCCATCTGTTTTAACGATATCCGATTCATCAACTCATTTGACTTGAGTATTAGTTTGAGAGAAATCACTACTAGCTCATGCTGTGCTACTCGTTGATTTTACAGAAATTCAGTCTGAAACACTATCATCCATAGCTATAGATTCTGAAAACTCCATTTCCATAATTACATCTCCTCAACCTTTGCGGTAATAGTTAGAATATTGTGGTCTGTTTTTCCAATTTTCTTCCCAATAATCTTTTACATACTCTCACATTACGTCTCCCATATCTTTACATGAATCAAATGTTTTTAATGAAAAATCTATATCTAACTCTTGGGTATTTTCTTTATTGAGTTCTTGTTCAATAGAAGTATCTACTCATACTGCAAATGAAATGTTCATGGTACAAAATGATAACACTACTCAAGATAAAATCTTGATATATTTTGATTTCATAATCTAATTATTAATTTTAAAGTATATAATATAGAACGATAATAGAACTAATTCGTGACATTTATTAATTCAAAACACTTATTTTTTTGATAATCACTTTCATCACAGTTTTTATCTTCCAATATACAAGATCTGTCTCGATTTTCTAATATTTTTATAAATCAGTTATATTTTCAACATAAATCAAAGAATAAATCTATGAGTTCCTCTTCATTTCCCATACTTATTATTCACATTGATTCCATATTTTCAGATTCACTCAGATAATCACTGAGACTAGAATCTTCCATTATGCTATCCAATCAAAACATCATAGGTATTGATTCTTCTAGTATATCTTCAGGAATATCATCATATTTAATACTCTTTGATTCAATAGCATTTCATTTTAGAGATTGTTGATTTATATCACTAGGTCGAGATCATCTAGACATTTTCATTAAACCTACTGGTTCAGTATATATTTCAATTGATTCAGGATTATTCTCCAACATTCTATCATCATCCATATCAGATAACATCATCATTTCTGCTTGAGCAATATTTTCTGATTCTTCTTGAAACAATTGCATTGATTCAGTATTCCCTGATTCTATATGAGTTTTAGTTTTAAAGTCTTCTGAGAAGTATACAAATCAAAATACTGCAAATCAAAAACTAAGAACTGGTACGAAATATTTTAAAAATCAGAATATGCCATTAGATTGTTGAGGATTATATTGAGAAATTGTACCTAAACGTTCTTTTAGTGATACTTTATAATCAGTATCAGCTACTATATCAGGATTGACTCGTTTCATAAGAGTTATAACTTCCAGAATATCTATTTTAGATTTTTTTAATTCAGGATGTTCTTTCAGTAACTCTTCATATAATTGTTTTTCTGAGTTCATAATCTAAAATAAAAGAATAATTAATAGGAATAATATAAAATTAGCTTGAATATTTTTCAGAGATCGAGAAACAATTTTTTTACAACTATCTAAACTCTTTCATGTTATTTCTGAGATTTCTTTATAACTGAGGTCTTCCCAAATACGTAGTATAACAATTTCTTTTTGATCAGCTTTTAAGGTATCTAAAAATACTTTTATTTTATTGATCTTATCTTTATTATCTACTTCTTCAGAAAAATTATGATGAGTTCATAAATTGAAGCAATCTTCAATATCTGTTTCATTTTTTTGTGTCCTATAAAAATCTATAACCTTGTTATTTGCAATAGTATAAATCCAAGCCTTAAAACTTGAATCTTCTTCGTGACTTTTAAATCATGAAATAGAACTCATAGCTTTATAGAAAACTTCGCTAGATATATCCTCTGCAACTTCTTGGTTAGAGGTCTTTAAATATATAAATTTATAAATCCTATCTATATATCTATCATACAATTCTCAAAACATTCCAAGATTTCACTCTTGGCACTGGATAACTAATTCTTTATCTTCCATACTTGTTATAACGAAAGGAAATAAAAAAAGTGACAAAAAAATACTATTACAATAGTAATAATATTTTTTTTGAAATCAAAAGATTAAAGAGGAGTCTCTTTGCTATATATTTTAAATATCCTGTAATCAATAAATTAATATGTTATTTATGATAACTTGTTCATTTTTTAATCATTCAAACTCTATAAATTTGTTCAATCAAAACAAGTATTGCTAAACTATGTGGTAATACCATTTTTCATAAATTAATTTCCATATCTACATGAGATTTTAATTGAGAATAATCTATTCATAATGCTCATCATATAATAAAAATAATATTTTTATGAATTTGTTTTTTTCACTCTATAAATTCATAAAATTCTTCAGTTGAAAAATTTTTTCCATTAGGATTCAAGACAATTTTTATACCATTTTCTTTATCTAATTTTTGAATAAGTAGATCTGTTTCTTTAGATATGATTTGTTCATCAGAACCATTTTTTTCAGGTTTCAATTTAATTATTTCACAGTCTTTTCCAAGTCTTTTTTCATACTCTTTAATAGCAGTATCAAAATGTTTAAATGAATCTACCAGAGTTAATATTTTTATCATAATTTATATTGAATTAATTCATTAGTGCATTCATAAAAATCTTGAAAATCATAATCGATATAATGAGTAACACATTTTGCTATATCTACAGGACAGATATTGTTTTCTAATACACTAGAGATATCTTTTCATAAAAATCATTTTTTCCATGCAAATACTAAAGTATGTTTTTCTAATTCTTCTAACTGAGAAAAATCTTTTTCTCATCAACAAAACTTATCATAAACATCTAATGCATTCTCTAATAGTTTTAAAATTACCTCTGAATTTTCATATTGAGTTCCTTTATCAATTCAATATTTAGTAATATTTTGATTTCAAACAAAAGAAATAATTTGAGCAACCTGATATGGCACTCCTTTTTGATTCATTATATAAACATCCATATCTAATCATTTATAACTTTTAGCATCAGATATCATATATTCTTCAATAATTCTTTGATTTTCTATTGAAGGAAAAGCCTTAGCTCTTTCAAAATCTATATCTCTTTCAGTAGTAAAATTAATTTTATGAACTTGAGTTTGCACAGAAAATATAGTATTATATACTTCTTGACGGCTATTTTCCTTATCTTCTTCTGATTTCCACCATGATGGTTTTTCTCATATTTTCGGTTTTTTCAATCATCTTGACCTTGCTAACACAGCCATTCTTTCTAAATAACCCATACGTACAAATTAATAAATATATTTTAATGTTTATACTACATTTTCATAAATAATCAATTATAATTTTACTATTACTGATTCTTGACCTCTTACAGTTAATTCATACCCTCCTTGTTCTAGTGTTTTTGGTGTAATAGCAATTCTATTTTTAATTCAAAATAATTCACAATCTCCTGCTTTTTGACCGAAACCTAATTTTCTTCCTTTTCTGTCATCAACAATAACTGTTGACCCTTGAGATTCTAATTTTTCAGCCAATTGATATGCTGTTTCCATATTATTATCTCACATAACTATAATATAGTGACTTGCTGGAGCAATAGAATCTGGCCAAGCTATACCTTTTTCTGTCATACAATATTCAGCAATAACTCACATAAGTCTAGATATACCTATTCCATAACACCCCATAATAACTTCTTGAGTTTTATTATTTTCATCAGCCATTTTTAAACCAAATGCATTTGAAAATTTTGTTTCTAAAGGGAAAATATTCCCTACTTCTGAAGCTTTTATTACTTTATGATTTGATAATGAACATCCTGTACAAGAAAAGCCTGATTCAACATCTACTACCTCTTCATTATGAGCAACTCAACAGTCTTCACAAACGTATATTTTATCTTCTCAGATTGAGATAGCTACTTGAAATTCATGAGAATATTTTTCTGTAAAATCTCATCCATCAGCTACAGCCATGTATGTCACATCTGCAAGACCTAATTTTTTAAAAATATTCATGTATACTTCTTGCATACCTTTATAGTATTCATCAAATTCAGTCCCATCTATATGAAATGAGTATGCATCTTTCATTAAAAATTCTCTTCCTCTTAATATTCCTGACTTAGCTCTTTTTTCATTTCTAAATTTATTTTGGATTTGGAATACACATTTTCCAGCATCTTTATATGATTCTATAAATTCATTCATAAGTGGAGTTACCACTTCTTCATGAGTTGGGTTCAGAGCATATTCTTTTCCATCAGTTGCTGGAACTTTGAATAATACATCTACTTTATCCCATCTTCATGTTTTCTCCCAAAGATCTCTCGGAGATAAAGCTGAAAGTAATACTTCATTAGCTCCATAATTATTCATTTCATCTCTCACTACATTTTCAATATTTCTTAAAACTCTTAATCCTAGAGTTGTATAGTTATATACTCCTGCCATAGTTTGCCTAATGAAACCTGCTTGTAACAATATAGACGTTGATACATTATCACTCACAACTGGTCTTGTTTTTAGTGTTTTAAATGCAAATTTATCTAATTTTAACATAATCTTTTTTTTAATAATTAATTTTTATTTATACAAAAAGCTCCCTAAATACATAGAGAGCTTTAAATTATAATCTATTCTTACAACCTAAAATCTCCCTAAGATTTAGGCTTTAGGGGTTGCAGGCTGATAGAAAATAATAATTTCATAGTTTTTATATGAATATATAATTCACTATTAGAATATAGATTACAAAGAAAAAGTCAAAAAAAATATTTCACATAATTTGTAAAATATTTTTTATGCTGCTTTATTATAATAAAGCATGGAGACTTTGAAGTTTATCTTCATCATTAGCTGCTTTTAATTTGCGATATTCATTAATTTTTTCTGTGATTTTAGCTGGATTACTAGGCATAACTAAAATCATACCTAAAAAACTAGGTATTTTTTCAAGTTCACTAATTATCTCAGGATGCATTACTACTTCCTGATTAATAGATCATGTAGACTCTAAAATTTCTGACATAATTTTTTTGAAATTTAATAATTCAATTATATAATATCATATTATGAAAAAAGTTACAAAAATTTTATTTATAATAAGAAATCCTTATAACCTTTGCAGTTGGAAAATTTAAATAAAAAAAGGGTAAATTATGTCAGCTACTGCTATTCTCTCTGAAGATATCGATATTAAACAAAATTTCAATAATTCATTTCAAATTAAACATAATCTCATAATTCAAGATTTTATTATCTATTCTAAGATTTTTTCACAAGTGTATATTCAATATGTGATATTAAATATATTAAATCAAAAACAAGAAAAGGAATTTGATAGGTTAGTAGTCTTAGAAAATTGGTTAGAGAATATTATTTCCCTACTAAAAATATGCTCAATTTTATGCAAAACTTCAGCTATTTCTTATTGAGTACTTCATCTTTTGAGTTGAATTTCTATTCTTTGTCTTTCATATAATATCAGATGTATTCATTTTTTTTTAAAGTAAAAGGATATATTAGTTTCATTTTATTAGGACTAGTATATCTCTTTTTATCATTTTCTAATAATTGCGTTTGGGTATTGAATTCAGGAATTAAGTCTAATCAATATTATAAAGATAAATATATATTCATTTAGTAAAAAAATTTAGCTTCATAATTTGTTTTATAACCCCATATGTGTTAATCTATAAGAAAGATACATTTAAAATAAAAACAAATGGTCAAACAATTTAAAATTTTCTACATTATAACAATAATTATACTAATTTGACTCGGGAGAGTTATGTGAATTAGTAGAGTTCTTGCAGAAAGTCCAATATCTCCAAGTCTGTGAACTGCAGAGAGTTTTGGTATTCTTGCTGGCACATATTCAAATGGGGCATCTTCAGCTACTATTACTTGAGATATAGGTTATTTAGTAGCTCCTGGAGTAGCTCCAACTAGTACAAATCCTCCTCACGTAAATGATAGTACATACAATTCAGCTGGTATTGATCAAACCACAGCATTAAATTCATTAAATAATCAAGCTTGTACATTTACATTTCCAGCTGGAGCAATTGAGCTCTCTACATATAATGTAGGTATAGGTATAGGTATATATCCTCCTGGTATTTATTGTATATCAGCGGCAGCAGCTATCACAGCTGGAATCACACTTAGTGGTGACTGAACATATATTTTTAGAATATCTGGAGCTCTCACAACCGCGGCAAGTACGAACGTAATCTTATCCAATGGTGCTTTAGCTAAAAATGTTTGGTGGACTCCCTCATGATCTATATCTCTTTGAGCAAGTTCTAATTTTATTGGAAATGCTTTTAGTGATTCTGTTACACTGGGTGCTTCTGTATCCTTAATTTGAAGAGCTATAAGTTTTAATTGAACTATTACTACAGGTGCAGGTTCTATCATTACTATACCTACATATACTCCTCCTACTTCTAATACAGGGACCTGAATAGTACAACTGGAAACAGCGAAAACATTTTCTATCCTATCTAATGCATATGTTAATTGAGTAACCTCCACTATTATTAATTGAAATATTGGTTATCTAACACCTCCTGGAGTAACTCCAACTAGCTTCAATCTTCCCCATGTAAATGATCAAATGTATGATTCTGCAGGTATAGATCAAAATTTAACTCTCAATTCATTAAATAATCTAGGTTGTACATATACATTTCCAGCAGGTGCAATTGAACTTTCTACATATAATGTAGGTATGGGTATAGGTATTTATCCTCCTGGTGTTTATTGTATTTCTGCTGCAGCATCTATAACAACAGGGGTTACATTTAGTGGTAGTTGATCATATGTTTTTAAAATAACTGGAGCATTGACAACTGCAGCGAGTACTAATATCATATTATCTAATGATGTTTCTGCAGGTAATATTTGGTGGGTCCCTTCATGAGCGGTATCACTTGGTGCAAATTCTGATTTTATTTGAACAGCTTTTAGTGACTCAATTACAATTGGTGCTTCTGTATTATGGACATGAAGAGCCATAGCTTTTGACTGAACGGTTACTACAGGTGCAGATTCTATTATTACTGTAGATCTATTCGTAATAGCTCCAGATATAACCAGTATAAATTTTGCTAGCTGAGCATTATTACCTTGATGAATACATAATTTAGTTATTAATTATTATGATGCAGGGTTTTGAATAAATACTTCTTCTGATATAATGTCTTTATATAAATGGAATTGAACATCCTGGTGAAATGATATATCTGGAATATGATTAAATATGTGATCAAAAATTATAACAAACTCAGGGGCCACTTACCCCACGAATAATCTCCTATTTTGAAAATATAAATATAATTTTACTATATCTGACAATCCAACAAATTCATCCTCAATATGAAGTATATTTTATATAGATGCTCCTGAAATCACTGTCAGTACTTGAAATCTTGATATTGGTAACCTCTCTTCAACTGAAGAAAAGTTTTCTGAATGAGAAATTACTATTACCGTAAAAACAGTTGGAGCTTGATTTGATTTAATATTAAAAAAATCACAATTAATGCAAAATATAAATTGAGATTCTATGACTAATTGGAACTGAAGTAAATGAGTGTGATATGATACATTCCCATATTCAAATACAATTAATAAAATAAATATTTATGAAATATTAGCAAATGAATGACTAAGTGTTAATATTAATTGAAATAAAAATATTTATACTTATAAGTTAAAAATGTGAAGTTTTATAGATACTGAACAAGCTGCCGGAATTTATCAAACTACTGTTGATTTTTGAATTGATTTAAATTACTAATAAAAATATGAAAAAATAATATCTTATGACTTATTTTACTCCAGTATCAATAAATGTAATCTAGCAGAATCAAGTTTACGTTTATTTTCAAAGAAATCCCTTATTCATACGGAAATAATTAGAAAATATCTCTGAAAAATAATTTATATTATTTTTTAATAATAAAAAAATAGCTTCAAATCGCTATTTTTTCAATTAATTTATGTCTTCACAAGATGGACAAGTATATATAGAATTAGAATTATTTATAAATACGATACTCACAGGACTTATTTTAGGAGTATCTCTTGATCAGAGAAGTAATATAGCTAATGAATCTGCTTTTAATGTATTCCTAAGATCCGCTTGTGTTATAGTTTTTATATTTCATTCTAGGCTTAGAGCAGTTCCACTATATGAATCCTGTAATTCATTTATAAATTTAAGACGTTTTCTTCTATCCCATTTAAGTTTAGATAAAGATCCAGAGTAAACTAATAACGTGTTAGCTCTAAAGTCCAAACCTCCATTAACTTCAAAAATACTACCACTATAACTTGCTGGAAGATTATTTTTCATATTATAAATTAATTTATTATTTGATACTATATCTATCAGATTTATACTAGATAAATCACTAGCTATAATACTAGGAAGTGATAGTATATAGGTAGTAGAGAATGATTTAGATAATGCAATTATTCACTTATATGTTCACTGAATAAACGCAAAAGCAGTTCAATTCATTCCCTCTTGAATAGTAGCTAATAGATACTTATCTTTAGAGCTATTGAGAGAATAGGTATATTTATTATTTGTTAGTGGGTCATTTATTGAGTTTGATAATCATATAGTTTTTCTTGGTTCTTCTCAAAATGTTCATTGATACCATACTGTAGTTCATAAGTATTTAACAGTTGTATAATTTGAAGGATCTGGGTATTCTCAGTTTAGAAGGGAAGATAATTCTAATTTTTGTACAATACTTTCTATATCTGATTGTCTTATACTATTTCTAGCATCACGAAGAAATCATTGAAGAGATATAAAGGCTATAGTCATCAAAATAGCTAACATTGTAATTACTATTATTAATTCAATTAAGGTGAAAGCTTTATTATGTTTCCTCATATTTTTTTAATTAATTAGATACTATAAAATTACTAGTAGATATTAAGATAACCTTTCCGTCTTGAGATATGGTTAACTCTATAGTATATGATCAATTTTTTGAGACCGTAAAACTAGTTGAGAGTAGACCAACAGTTGTTATACTTCAATTTTCTCAAACATTGAAAATAGGTGGTATCGATCCAGGATAACCTGTAAACTCCCATAAATAATCATAAATAGAGCTATTTAACCCATCTATATAAGCTGAGTAAGTAATAATAGTAGGAATAGAAATAATAGAGCTGGTAGATGTAGTAATCGTCCCTCCAAAAGCTAAGGCTCTTCAATTCAATTTTGTTCCAGCCCCTACTGTAATGGTACCAACACTAAAAATAGTTCATGAAAAATTTGCACCTGCACCAAGTGTCACAGCTCAACCAGAAGGCCACCAAATATCACCAGCAGATGCACCATCTAGTAGTGTGATATTAACACCAGCTGTAACTGTTACGGCACCACCTATTCTAAAGACATATATTCAAGCCCCTGTAAGAGTAATATCAGAAGTTATTGTAACAGCTCATCAAATACAATAAACACCAGGCTCATAGTCTCCAGATAATGCAAGTGCACCAGGAGTACTATATGTACAAGGCATACTCTGTAGTATAGATAAAGCTAAATACTGATCTGCACCTGCATCAGTATATGTATCATTTCCCATAATATAAGTTTCATAGCTACTATTTGGATCCCCTGCAGGAGGAACTGTATAACCTATATCTCCATTAATAATGGCTGAAGAATCTCCATTTATATATGTATCAGCAAGAACTCCAAAGCTTTCTGCTGCTCAAAGACTTAATATTTGATTTGGATCATATGGAATTAAATATATCGGTGCTGTTATAGAGACACTTCCACCCGTAGTAACAGTTCAGCCAAATGCTAAGACTCTTCAAATCCATGATGTTGAAGCCCCTGCTGTAATAGTATTACTAAAAACATTTCACATAAAACTTGTGTTTGCACCAAGTGATACAGCTCATTCAGGAGTCCACCAAACATCAGCAGCAGATGCATCACCTGTTAATGTGACACTAGAACTAGCTACAGTTGTAAGAGCTCCACTTGCTCTGAATACATATGTTCAAGCCCCGTTCAGAGTAATTCCAACTGCTCATATAGACATAGCTCATGTAATACAATAAACACCAGGAGTATAAACACCTAGATTTCAATGAGTAATATCTGTAGATAATACGACCGCACCAGCTATGAAGTTAAATGTACAATCCTGATCATTTAATGCAGCCAAAGCTATTTGTGCATCTGCGCCTGCGTTAGTATATGCAGTACTATCTACAGGTGTATTTTTATAGTGTGGAGTTACTCAAGGAGGAACTACATATCCGACATCTCCATTAATAACAGTCCCCACAGTTCCATTTGTATATGTATGACTAATAATTCCGAATGTTTCAGCCACACCAAGACTAGGTGATGCTGTAGGAGTAGTTGCTGTAGCTTTACTTATTAAAATTACTATTATGAGTATCAAAAACCACGCACTAACAAAATATTTCATAGATTTTTAAAACTGAAGTAATAAGATAATTAAATCCAATTAATATATTTAGTAAAATATAAATTCAAGCAACTGAATTCTTGTGTATAACTGGATATTTTTAAAATTATACAAAAATTATAGGTAAAATCAATTTTTTAGGATTAATATAAAAATTGCAACTATTTGAAATGTACTTGATTCGGTGAAAGAAAACCAAGTATTTCTCTAGGAGAGTCTGCAATTATATTGCAGACTCTTTTTATTATTTTCCAATAATTGCGTTTCATTTCTGAAATTGGGTTGACATAACTTTCACAGTAAGTAGTAGTTGTGATATCTCTAAATTTGAACAAAAAGGTTTTAAAATGAAATCTTACTTAAAGAACGATCCATTTACAAGTACACCGTTGGTAACTATAAACTCAATGGGTAAAAATGTTAAACGAATTTATTTAGAAAAAAAAGCTGAAATATTCGGAAAATAAACATGCGATGGATCAATACCAAGATGGCATTAAACAGGTTCGTGTTGATTACTTTCTCAGATCAGGAATAGTCATTATCATGAAGGTTATTAACCCTGGTTTTGGTCAACAAAAAATTTCACAAATTGAAAAACTAGCGTTTGCATAGTTTTTGCATTAAAAAAGGACAAAATGAATCACTTACTTTTAAGTGATTCTTTTTATTTTTGATAAATATTTGACTATTGTTTTATATTATGTAAACTCCTTATTGTAAATCTGTTTTCAGACACACTTTTCATTGAAAAGGAGTCGGCAAATTTATAACAAAAAAGGAAAATAAAATGCAAGAAGCTACTCATGTTAAAGCTCTTTTTTTACGTAGTCTAGGTATTAAAACATTACGTCAACTAGAAGCGCACAAAGAATATACTAATGATACAGATGGTCCAAAATTTGGAAATCTTAAAATCTCAGATTCAACATTAGAACACTTTACATAAGTAATAAACTGTATCTATAAAAAAATCAGCTTCCCTATGGAACTGATTTTTTATTTGACTTAATATTAAATATCTTTATAAGTAAAATACTTACTAAATATAAATTGTTTAGTTTTGTACAACAACAAAAAAAGGAAAATTCATGAAAAATAATTCTCTTACTAGCAAACAAAAAACATCGTTAAAACATTTTAGAAATTTTGATCTTGGTAAAATTGAAGATAATCATCATAAACTAACACCTCTTGATATTGCTAATTTAGAAAACACTAAATGGCATGAGTTTAGTTTATCTAACGAAGACTATGATAAAATCGTTGCGATTAAGAATGTCCTTCCTTCTATTAAACAATTACAACAAGAAAAATTAATTTCAGTTAACATTAGACATAAGCCAGAAGAAAAAAATGCCGAAGTTACAGAAGCATATTAATTATTTACATGTTTAAAAACCCGGATTATTCCGGGTTTTTTATTGCTTTAAAATTAGCAATAAAACACAATATTAGCACACAAACAACTTTTGTGCTAATTTTCTTTTGACAGGAATAATTTTTTGAATAATATGTGTGCAAGTCATAAATTTATGACGATATAAAAAAAACAATTTAAATTATAATAATAAAATATTATGTGAAAAATTATTGGTATCGATTTAGGTACAACAAATTCATGTGTAGCTTTTATGGAAGGTTGAGAAGCTAAAGTAATCGCTAATGCTGAAGGTAATAGAACTACTCCAAGTATTGTTGCTCATAAAGATGGTGCTGTTATTGTTGGTACTCCAGCAAAAAGACAAGCTATTACAAATCCTGCTGGAACTATATTCTCTGCTAAAAGATTTATTGGGAGAAAATTTGATGAAGTTGCTGAAGAAATCAAATCAGTTCCTTACGAAGTAGTAAAAGGATCAAACGGTGAAGCATTAATTAAATTTGATGGAAAAGACGTAAGACCAGAAGAAATTGGTGCTCACGTATTAATGAAAATCAAAGAAGATGCTGAAAAATTCTTAGGTCAAACTGTAACTGAAGCAGTAATCACTGTTCCTGCATACTTTAATGATGATCAAAGACAAGCTACAATCAATGCTGGTAAAATTGCTGGACTTGAAGTAAAAAGAATCGTAAATGAACCTACTGCTGCTGCCTTATCATACGGTGCAGGTAAAGGTAAAAACGAAAAAATTGCTGTTTATGATCTTGGTGGTGGTACATTTGATATCTCTATTCTAGAATTATCTGACGAAGGTACATTTGAAGTACTTTCTACAAATGGTGATACTCACCTTGGTGGTGATGATTTTGATAAAGTAATCCTAGATTATATTATTGATGAATTCAAAAAAGAACAAGCTGTTGATTTAAGAAATGATCCAATGGCACTTCAAAGAGTAAGAGATGAAGCTGAAAAAGCTAAAAAAGAACTTTCTTCAACTACTTCATATGATATTAACTTACCATATATAACTGTTGATTCAAGTGGTCCAAAAAACTTAATGATGAGTATTTCAAGAACTAAATTTGAAGAATTAATCGGAGATTTAGTTGAAAGATCTCTAATTCCTTGTAAAAAAGTATTATCTGATGCTGGATTATCTGCAAGTGATTTAGATCAAATTTTATTAGTTGGTGGTTCTACAAGAGTTCCACTCGTTGCTTCTAAAGTTGAAGCTTTCTTCGGAAAAAAACCTAATGCTGGTATTAACCCAGATGAATCAGTAGCAATGGGTGCAGCAATTCAAGCAGGTATTATTGGTGGAGACGTTACTGATGTATTATTACTAGATGTTACTCCCTTAACTCTTGGTATTGAAACTATGGGTGGAGTAAGAACTGCAATGATTACTAGAAATACTACTATTCCTGCTAATAAAAATGAAACATTCTCTACTGCTGTAGACAATCAACCAAGTGTTGAAATACATGTACTTCAAGGTGAAAGAGAAATGGCTGCTGATAATAAACCTCTCGGGAGATTTATGTTAGACGGTATTGCTCCAGCTCCAAGAGGTGTACCTCAAATCGAAGTTCACTTTGATATAGATGCTAATGGTATTCTAAAAGTTACCGCTAAAGATAAAGGTACAGGGAAAGAACAACATATCACAATTCAAGGATCTACTGGTATGGATGAAGCTGAAGTTGATGCACTTGTAAAAGAAGCAGAAGCTAAAAAAGAAGAAGATAAAAAGAAAAAAGATCTAGTTGATTCTAGAAATCATGCTGACTCAGGAGTTGCTCAAGCTGAAAAAATGCTAGCAGACAATGCTGATAAAGTATCTGATGAAGATAAAATGGCTGTAAATGAAAAAATAGCTAAAGTAAAAGAAGTATTAGGAAATGCTGACGCTAGTAAAGATGAATTTGAAGCTGTAAATAAAGAACTTCAAGATACTATGATGGAAGTTGGTCAAAAACTATACGCTCAACCAGGAGCTGAAGGAGCTGCCGAAGGTCAAGCAGAACAAAAAGCTGACGACGGTGTTCAAGATGCAGAAGTTGAAACTGATGAAGATGATAAAAAAACGAGAGTTTAAGAAATTAACTCAAACAAACAAAAAGCACATTCTCAATTGAGAATGTGCTTTTTAATATCATTATACAAATAGTATATAAATATTAAATATAATACTATATATTGTATATTCTCATAAAATAAACAAGATATATCAGTTTTTAACATTAAAAAATATTAGTGTTTGAAAGAGAATAAAATTTATATATATTTATATTCAGAGGAAATATTTTATATAATGTTTATATACTTTTTGTATATATTATTTAACTGAAAACTATCATGATTTTTCGCACAAAAAAAAGATACTAAAATGATAAAAATCATCTTCGTATCGTAATCCATATAAATTCTCAGATGAGATATCTACATAACAAATTTCCGGGAAGAAATTATGTAGTGATTATATGGTGAAGTTAAAATAATACAAATTTTAAAACCCTAATACCATATGCATGTTTCAATATATAATAAATAGAAATCATCAAATAGGATGAGAACACGAAGTGCATAAATTACATGCTTGCAATAATTTACCAGATTTAGAAAATCAGATTGATTTATGAAAATTTAATAATTGCACTGAAGCTATAAATTTTGCAAAACAAAAATATAAATGAAGTTTAATAGATGGCTGCAAACATTGCGTACCAAGATGTCATACTATCTAATAAATATTACTATCAAAACAATGCTCCTAGATAAATTAATACTCGTTGAACTGGATTCGATGAATGAAGTTCATCAGAAAGAGATAGAAATACTAGAAGATTTATATACTGTGATTTTAAAGAGAAATATAACAGAAACAAACAGATTGTTTGAAGTCTTTTATTTCGACGTGAAGCAATATTTTGCTTGAGAGGAGGATAATATGAAGCAATATCACTTCCCTGCTATTATGAAGCATAAAATGGCACATATGAATACGCTTATGAAACTTACTCAAGTTAAAAAAGAATGGGAAGCTGAAAATAACTTTGAAATTTTACAAGATTATTTTGAAAATGAGTTTAGACCATGGCTAATAAGACATTTACAAAGTATGGATAGCGTAACAGTTAAATTTTAAAAAGAAGCTTGATGTGAATAAAAAAGAATCAAATTAATAACTGATTCTTTTTTTTTCACGTTTGACTATTTATATAAATAAATTATATTTAAATAACTTGAACTCAACTAAGGTAGAGTAGAAATGAACTCTGAAATATTTTTACTACAATTTATACTCTGTACATTAGGAGTTGGATATATTTTATATGTTGGATATAAACTTCATATAGAAAAAAACAAATACAAAAACCATATCAAGATTTTTTTAAACGGAATCAAAGATATTTAAGCCCAAACATGATTAGTTAGTACAGAGAAATCGGAGGAATTCCTTGTGCAATAGTAGTATTTTTTGGACTCTATTACAATGAACCAATAAGCCTTACATTTATTACTTTTATTATTGCTATTCTTGCAATAGGTGATTTTTTAGATGGAATGGTTGCTTATTATTGCAATATGATGACAGAAGAAGGAAAGAAAAAAGATGCTCGTGCTGATAAATGGTTTGATCTTCCAATATTAACTGTATTAACATTATTCATTGCGCTGATCTATAATCAGTATAATTTATTAATAATAGTTATTGGGATTATGATAGCTGATATAATTGGAACATTATTACGTTCTAATATGAGTAATCCTGCTGCAACAAATATTGGTAAATTTAAAACACTATTCAAGTTTACAAGCATGTTCGTTATTTACTGGGGATATATATTTGATTATATAGAAACATTAGAATATTTCTTTGTTATAATGTTATTAATAGCTCTTGCTTTAGCAATTGTATCAACATTAACCAAAGTAAATTGGAGCAAAACAAAAACCGCGTAAAAGCGGTTTTTTTATTATTTATAAGGTAGCAGATACAGAATCTTTAACAACTATATATTCACCATCTTTTCTAATATATTTAGATACCTGAAAATTAGTATCAAAATACATAGTGCAATTTTCATCGATTTTCACATATATATTATATGTGAAAATATTCTGTGATTCATGAAAATATATGCTATTATATTCAGCATTATCAGTTACCACAAGGCCATCTCTATTCAATACTGTTGTATTTAAACTTAATATATCACCATGTTCAGTAATTAAATTTGACGTTAAATTATCAACTTTTAACATATCAACGGTATATAATTCCCCTTTGATATAAAGAACTGGAAATGAATATATTTCTTTTCGTTTTAATTCTATATATCCCTTCGATCTAATTTTAAAAAGATTTTCATCAATTTTAGTGCCACTATTATATATTTCTATATTTATATCTCTTTTACATTCTTCAGCAAAAGCTGGTAATGTAATCAACATTAAAATACTTAATATTATATATTGCATATTCACCTTCCTTTTTTTTGTTTTTTATTTTATTTTTATTTTTACAGCTAGATTATATAAATATATTATTTATAATCAAAAAATAAAAAACTGGCTCACATTAGTGAGTTTTTTACGGTAAATTAATAGTATCTCACGCTTTAATTACTTTATTCAGATCTGTAATTGTAAAATTTTTATTATTTTGTAGTTCATTAAATTTATTTAAGAAACTACCGTAACCTTTTACATCTTCATATCTAGCTTTAAAAATTGTAAATAAAGTATCTCAAAATTGCACTTTATATTTAGTTATATTTTTATCAACTTCTACTCAATTTTGATTCTCTCTATTAGCAGTATCCAAAATATTACTAGGTATAGATATTTTTTGGCCAATCTTTATTTTTGATATATCACTTCATTCTGGAAGTCAAATTATTTCAGGATGATGAATAAGATACTTGAGGATAATTTGAGTTTTTTGCCCTGAATATTTTGATTCAATTATAGACCATAAATTATCTCATTTTTTTATTTCATATAGTAAATTTGCTATTGTTTCTTCTGTTGTTTCGTCTTGAGTAAGACCATTAATTTCATCAACTGTAGGAAAAACATTCTCTTCTTTAGGTGTTACTGGACTCATTTCAGGTACAATATCATTATTATCTATAGTGTCAGTTTGATTATCTCTATTTTCTTTAGATACTCAAAAAGTATCCTCTACTTGTGTTTTCATAACTACTACATTCTTTTGAGTACCTACTATTACTTCCTCACATTTCTTATTTTTTTCTTCAAATAAATTAATACTTTTTTCAATATCAGAAATATGAGTAATATTTATAGGTAACAAAGATTGATCTTTTAATTTATCATCTTCTGATTTATTTACATTAATTTCATTTTTTCAATTATAAATAACTCATAATAATGTATTTTTATTCGTTTTAATATTTGGTCTTGAATTATAAACTGTTAAAGAATCTCATTCTTTTCTTATAATAATTCCTTCATCCGATATATCAAATAACGAGATTATATTATTAAATAAGTCCTCAGCAAAGTTTTTATCTAATGAATCTCTACGATCTATGGCTTTAGTAATATCAAAATCTCAAAATTCTTGAAGTCTTTTTGCTAATAAGTCAAAATCTGATTCATCTACAATTTTTATACCTCATAAAATCCCCTCTTCAAAAAGATCATTTGTAGATTGATAATTGAATTGTTCTCCTCATTCACATTTTTTTTGAAAATTTGGTATTTCTTGCGACATAATCTTATAAATTATAATTAATATCATTATTATAACATATATATATTAAAAAAAACAAAAAAACCGTAAAAACGGTTTTTTTAATTTATAAACAAAGTACTATTGAAATTTAACTAAAATATTTTTTAGTATTTTCAATGCTCTCAAATAATTTGCATCATCTGCATACATTTTTTGACTTTGTTTCATTTTTTCAACAACTAGCTCTAACTTTTGTTTACCAATTATATTAAAATCAATTGGCTTAGTTTTCACTTCTTGCTTAATATCAATCTCCCAATTATTCACTTGAAATTTCAAAACATCAATTTTTTCAAACATTAGATGCATGAATTCATCATCTTCATTAGATAAAAATAATGGGTTATTTTTAAGCACAATATCAATAACTGGTTGAACTTGAGTTTCTACGTCCTGTATATTATTAGAATCAATGTCAGATATTTCTTCTTGATCTGAATTTCCTTGTTCATTAACTAAAGCATTGTTCGCAGCTTTAAATTCATCAACATTTTCAGATAAGCCCGCATAATCATCTTTACTTAATTCTGCAGTCATACCTCTGAGCAATTCAAGATATTCTTGACGTTTCGATTTACGAACTTTACCTTTTAATTGAAGAATTACCAGTTTCCCAGTAATATACTTCACCTCGTCAGTAACATCAAAATCAGCATACAATTTAATTAAATCATCAACAGTCGTGAATGGTAATTCAGATAAATCTGAAATATCTTCGAAACCTGCCTCAACTAATAAATCATAAGACTCTTCTTCTTGCTTCAGTGCTGAAAGTATAGAACAGCTTTCTTCTTTTTCAATATAAGTTATTCCTGCTGGAGCTTGTTCAATTAAAATACATTCAACTGGCTGTCCTAAACGGGTTGCAAGGAGCTTAAGTTTTTTAAAATCTACTTTTTTACGCTCAATATCAATGGCTTCCAAACTTATATCAATTTCTTCTTGTAATTGATCTAGCTCTGCAGATTGATGTTTTGCTTTAGCAAATTCTTTAGCTAATACCTGCCTTGTAGTTTGTTTTTTAAGCTCAAAAGTAACTTGTTCTTCAAAACCTTCGAATGATGCCTTATTTGCATCATCCTGACCATGAACATTAATATTCAATAATCTTGATAATCTTGATAATTTTTCATTGACACCACTCATATATAATTCCTCTTTTTGTTTGTGTTTCTGTTTAATCTTTCCTATAATCAATATAACTGCAACAGTAGTCATAATGAGCATAAAAATTATGATTGCGAC
>JAWUYB010000030.1:0-16177 GCA_034111025.1 Candidatus Altimarinota bacterium
AATAAATATATGTTTGAATATAATAACAACAGACCACAATGGAACAGAAAAAAAATGACTCCTGTACAATACAGAAATCATCTTTTAAATAATTAAATTCTTTTTTATTTCCACTATACTTTAGTGGGGGCAGTTCATTATTCAAGGGTGTTTTTATTTTTTTATAAGTTAATGAACCAATTATTAACACATTCGTCAAAGCCTTTTTTTGTTTATATAAGTCATCTATGGTATTATAATAAAGAATAAATTAAATTATAAATAACAAAATATGTTTGATCCTTCTAAACTTGATCTTGATCTTGATGAAAATAAAGGTAAAAAAGACGCAAACTTACTTCAAAAAACAGAAAGTGAAAAAATTGAAGAACATAAACAGGTATCTAAATCAGATAATTCCTCAGATATAATAAATAGTTCTGATGATTTAGATTTTTTAATTCAATCAGAATCTAGTGATAGTAAAAAAGAAATACTAATGTCAGACAATGGAACAGAAACATCTACTGATGATTGAGTTATAGAATCAAAAGAAAAATCAAAAGATAATAATCTACAAGTTAAAAATACGAACTATGGAACGATAAATGATACGAGCTATGATAAACAATTTGTAATAGATACAGAAAAAGAAAATGAACACAATATTATAGAGCAAGAAAAAATCATATTTGATACTAATATCAAATCATTACAAGATATTTTTAATAAGTTAGTTGAAAAAAAATATGATTTTGTAACTATTGAGCCCTTTAATGATTCAGTAAAAATAATTTATAGAAAAGATAAAGTTGAAAAGGATGTCCTTTATATTAAATATCCCGCTTACACTCAAATACTGATCAAATGAAAAATATTAACTAAATTAAAAGTAGATGATGTTGAATCTAACCAGGAATGAACATGAATTGTAACACTAAAATCAAAGACCTATAAAGTGTTATCTAAAACTGCTCCTGGGTGATACTGAGAAAAGATTTTTTTAAAACTACAAGAAGAAAGTATAGAAAAGAAAAAAATAGAAAATATACCTGTTTCTTTCATACAAATATTAGGATTTTTAGGAGCTGCCTTATTTGCTGCACTAATAATTGGTTGAGGATTTTTAACTTTTGTTTTACTTAATTCTAATACAGTATCTGATCTAACATTTTTTAATAATTTAGGTGTTGATGTTGGTAGTATACGTGACTTTACATCAAAATTGGTTGATGGTATTTTCTTTGTAATTATACTAATAGAAACACTATTTCTATTTACATTTACATTCAAGGCAATACTCACAAAAAAGTATTTTAAAAAACAACAAATAGTACGTATTATTTTAGCTGTATTTTTCTTTATATTAACTATTATAAGTGCTTTTATTTGGATTACATTAAGTAATAAAATTAATGAATTAAAAGGGCAAAACTATGGTAAAATGTTAACTTATGATAACTCAAAATACTTAAGTAATATATTTGATGAACAATGATCTATTGTAGATATTAATCAAAGTTTAATTTGACCAGTAACTCTTCGTTTTGATATATCAGAAATAATAAATCAGCTAGTAAGTGATAATAATTATGCACCTCAAAAAATTACGTGGATTTTTTGAAAAGATGAAGAAAATGCCCCTATAAATGACTTAGAAACAATTAGAACTTTTGATCAAGCATGATTAAATATAGTTAAATTAAGAATAGATTACCTTAATTCTCTTTGAGAAGAAGATAGCTTAGAACAAACAGTAGCAGAAATAAATATAGATCATTTAATAGAAATAAATAAGAAAAAAGTCGATGGTGGTTGAACTATTTATCAACTAAATGCTTCAAACTTACAAAAACTTGGTAAAATAGAATGGTATAAAATTCCAGATTTAAATAGCCTCAGTGAAATCGATAAAACAAAAACAATATCAAAATCTTTAAAACAACCTGCAAGCAAATGATATTTATATGATAGTAAAATTTTATATGATGAAGAATTAATTCTAGGTATAAAAATACTCACTTGATGAGAAGATCAAGAAGAATTAGATAAAATATTTGTATTTACTTGAGAAAATAGTTGAGATGATGTGAGTGCTAATATTATAGCAAAAGCTAATATTAATAATCCTTTTAAGTATAATTTTTATGTGTCAGATTTAGAAACAATTACATGAAATGGTACTATAGAATCATTTTTATGGAAAATTGAAGAGCAAACACTCAGAAAAGAAATAAATTTATCTGATATTGAAAATTCTTCAATGATAGAATATGAATTTCCTAGTTATGGTACATTTAAAATATATTTAGATATACTAGATTCTCGTAACAATATCCAAACTATCGAAAAAGAAATCCTTATAGAGAAAAAACTAACATTATCAAAAAGTGTCATTATTAGAAATAATAATATATCTATTGATAATTTAGAATATAATCAAAAGCTTCATGAATATATTATTGATGAAATTTGAGCACCTACTACTATATCTTTAGATGCAAGATTTATTAAATCACAAGATCCAAATTATGTACTTAGAAATGTAGAATGGGACTTTGAATCTGATAATGATATAGACTCTATTTCTACAAAAGTAGACTATGAAATATCATATGAATGAAGACATCAAATAACATGAATATTTCATTTTGAGCATAGGAAAAAACCTGAAGATAAAATAATAGTAAGAGAAAATTTTTATATTGAATGAATAAAAAAAGAAGCTCAAATAAGTTTTGAAATCAAAAAAGATAGCCAATATGCTCCCGTTATTGTTTGATTTGATGCATCTAGATCTCAAGTTAAAAATGAAAATATTGTTAAATTTGAATGGGATTATGGTGATAATGAAACAGAAATAACTGATTCTATTGTACCTGGTCATAAATACAGTAAACCTGGTGATTATGAAATAAAACTAACAGTTACAACTGAAAGTGGTAAGATTTATTCAACGTCTAAAAAACTAATCCTTCAACCAAAACCTCAAACGGTCGAAATAAATACTAGTATGAAAACAGCTCCTATTTATCAAGAAATTGATTTCTTATCTGATAAATCAGAAGGGCAAATTGCCTCATATTTCTGGGATTTCTGAGATGGTGGAACTTCTACTAAAGCAAATCCAAGTTACCAGTATGTTAAACCTGGTACTTATAATGTGAAGCTAAGGTTAGATTTCACAAACAATAATGTAAGAGAAGATAAAATTGAAATTATTATTACTGATGATTAATTTTAAATAAATAAATAAAAAGGTCAGCATCATTGCAGCCTTTTTATATTTGTATTATGTCTTATTGCTGAAATAATGATATATAAATTTTGTATTGGTGTTGATTTTTTTATAACCTTTCCCTTTTTTTCTGTCAAAATTACGAAATTACTATAGTTATTTTCAAAAGATATTTCAAGTTTTTTAGTTACAAATCATATCAATGATAATAGATTTGCTATTTTGATACTAATATAATAAAATACAGATAATTTATAATTTTTAATTTAAAAATGTACTATGAAAAAATGAGTACTTTCGCTTTTAATAATGTAATACTTATATCTAATGTGTATTTATGGAATTGATTAACAGTAGAAAATGGGGATCTTATTAATTTATCAATTTGGAATAGCTTAGTGAATCTCGTACAAACTAAAATTTGAGCTGATGATATTATTGCAGGAACAAATCTAACAGTGACTCAAAGCTGATGACAGGTATTGATAGATTCCATAAATTGATCGAGTGAAAGCATTACTCCATTCATAGTAAGTACTCAAGAATTTATTCTAGCACCAAGTTCAACAGTAGATATAGTAATTCAATGAGAATATCTATTACCAACTACATCAGTTACTATACCATGATTTAATTGAGTAATTAATAGCATTACTACTAATTCACCAAACGAACTAAAAGTATCAATAACGACAGATAACTCTAGCTGAGATTATAATGTAATTTTAAGTAATTGAAGTAATAGTAGTGACACTTGGTGAATAAATAATTGAATTAATTTACTAAAAGTGAGTACGTTAACATCTTCGTGTTTGGCTATTCTTAATTCTGGTGCGAGCATATGAAATGGTAATTATGATATTCAAATATGATGATCTATTATAAATGTGTATTGTGATATGACTACAGATTGAGGTGGTTGGACAAGAGTATATTATTCTAATTCAAATATAGTAGACCTATCTAGTATAGATAGGTCTGATTGGAATCTATGAAATACTATAAATTATTCTCTTCTTTGGTCTACAAAAGATCTGGTAAATAATAATTTATTACAAGAATATTACATTGTTGATAATAACTGAGTTGACCACTGATTCACTCAAACAAATAGCTATATAAATGATCCCATATGAAATAATTATACAAAAACTTTTGGATCATATATATATAATACAACAACAAATACATGGTATTGACTTGGATTGGGAAGCTATTGAAATTCATCTATGGCTTGAAATTGTACATTGAGTTCACAATATAATTGAAATTCTTGGTGGGGATGTATTCAAGATTTTAGCTCTTGATATGGTACTTGACCTTGGAATAATAGATGAACTTCTTCTTCAATTCAAATATTTAAAAGATGGTAAGATAGAAAGAGTCAAAAATACAGAAAAATAAATTTTTCTGTATTTTTTTGAAAATTAATTCATATATTTCCCTGCAAATTTGTTCAATAATTGTACAAATCCAGCCATGTCTTCTATTTCTCCTCATTCTAGTAACACAGCTTGATTATAAGCATACCCCATCATTTCAGAAAGTTTTTCAGATTTTAAATCTTTACCAAATTCTACTCTCATGGCTTTTACAAGAGCATTATTAGGATTGAGTTCTAATATTCTTTTTTGTGCTGGAACTGCTTGTCCCATTGCTTTCATCATTTTTTCCATTTGAGGATCTACTCCATTTGTTGGAGTTTTTAAAGCTCATAATGCTGCTCCTAATTTTTCATTTAATTCCACTTTTTCAATTTTTTCAGAACCAATCGTATTTTTAGTTAATTCTAAGAAGTCTGAAAAATCTTTTTTAACTTCTTCAGTTTTTTTTGTTTCTTCCTCAGTTTTTTCAGTTAAAACAATATCATCTGATGTTACTGATTTCAGAGTGAATTCCTTGTATTCTTTTAGTGCTTGTACAATAAATTGGTCAATAGGATCAGTCATTAACACCACATCAACTTTTGCATCTCTAAATTGCTCTAAATAAGGACTCCCTAATACTTCAGTTTTAGATTTCCCTGCAATAAAATAAATATCTTTTTTATCCTTATTTTCAAGAGATTCTATATATTCATCTAAGGTTACTTTTTTTCATTGAAGTGTTTCAAATTTTACTAGACCTGCTATATCTTGTTTCCCTTCTTGTTCATAATGAATCCCTTCTTTTAATTGAGCTGAATAATTAGCTAAAAATTCATCATATTTTTCCGTATTATTTTTGAGGTTTTTTTGTAATTCTCAAATTATTTTTTTAGTTAGTCCTTTTTTAATTTTTTCTAATACCGTATTAGACTGTAATAATTCTCTACTTACATTTAATGGAATATCAGAAGTTTCAACTACACCACTTACAAAACGTAACCAGATTGGAAGTAAATCTTTACAGTTATCCAGTATTAATACATTTTTAACATATAACTTAGGACCAAATTCTCTATTTGGGTCTTCCATGTTAACAAACATATTTTTATCTTTTGGTATGTAGAGTAATGATTTATAACTAATCATTCCTTCTGCATTATTATGAATATGAGCTAGAGGTTCATTGAAATCCATTGTAAGAGTTTTATAAAACTCTTTATATTCTTCGTCTTTTACAGAAGTTTTAGATTTAGTCCAAATAGATTTCATATCATTAAGTTGTTCATTTTTTGTTCCTGTAACTTCTCATTTATCGTCTTTTTCTTCTATATCCATAGTAACTGGAACTGCCACGTAGTTGGAATATTTTTTAATAAGTTCTTTTATTTTCCATTCAGTAACTAATTCTTTGTTTGCTTCATCGATAAATAGAGTCACTACTGTACCTCTCGTAGTTTTATCTGAATCAGATACTTCATAAGCTGATTTACCATCTGAAGTCCATTTAAATGCTTTATCTGAATCGTTTGATTTTGTTTCAACTTCTACTTTGTCAGCAACCATAAATGCAGAGTAAAAACCAACACCAAATTGACCGATTAAATTATTTTCAGCATTTTCTTTGGCTTGTTGTAGTTTTTCCATAAATTCTTTTGTACCTGATTTTGCAATAGTACCAAGATTTTTATGAAGTTCATCTTCAGTCATTCCAAGACCATTATCTTCGATAACTAAAAGATTTTTTGATTCATCTCTTGATATCGAAATTTGAAACCCAGTTTCTGAACCTAAGTAATCAGTATCAGTTAGTGCTTTAATTCTAGCTTTATCTATTGCATCACTAGCATTTGATACAAGTTCTCTTAAAAATATTTCTTTGTTTGAGTAAATTGAATGTGTCAACAACTCTAAAACTTTTCCAGTTTCTGCTTCAAAATTATGTTTCGACATGTTTTTTGTATTAATTATTAATTTTTTTCTTTAAAAATAGCACTCAAATATATTGAGTGCTAAAATTGTATTTATTTTTTCGTTTACGTCAATGATTTTTTTGCAAAAAATAAGAAGTAATTAGATAATTACTTCTATGAACATATCTTATGATTTTCATCAAACCATAATAAATGAAATATTGATTTTTCCCTAGTTCAAAATACTCTTACTATTTGTGATACTCTAAATTCAAATATATCTACATCACTTGATAGTCAATCAGGTAATTTAGGAAATCATCTAGCGTTCGTAATTTTTTTAAACCTAAGTCAACTGCTTGTTGTTATTTGATTCCATGACAGTAATGAAAAATCAATCAATTTTTCATTAAATTTTTTTATTTCTATTACATCTATTAAACAATATTTATTTCATTTAGTATAATACTTAAATGAAAGTAATGGTTTTTGATTTATAGTTGATTCAGGTTTTATAGATTCACTAATTTTAGGTTTTTTATTTTTTTTAAACTCCTTTTTTACCATAAATATTAATTAATTAGAAGAATAATAATTAATCATTGTATTTAATGATATAACATTAGATGATGAAGCTAATGGTTGTAAATCTCCTCTTGCCTCCATCCAAGGCTTTTCATCATGAGTTAATTTTTCTAATCCTTTAGCTGTATATCATGAATACATATCCCATGTTTGATCTATAATATTTCTTTCTTCTGAGTTTAATTTAATGTCTTCATTTATATCAATAGTTATTACTCATGAACCAAATTCTTTATATCTACGAAATATACTAGGTATTACTGGACCATGAGCCCATGCTTGTATTTCATCTTTGAATAATGTTTTTCATGTTAATACTAATGATACTGCTTGAGTATAATATAATAATTTTTGAATTTTTAATGGTGTCATTCAGTCTTCTACTCTATCATCTGAATATGACAATAAAACCTTAGTAACATTAACTACATCTATATCATGAGATTGCATAATTATATTGTTAATTGTTAAAAAGTTATACACAAAGTAAATACATTTATTATATATACTTTATATATACAAGTACAATATACTTATATTTTCATATATACAAAACTTTTTTTACTCAATGATTAAATCATAACTATACTTTAGAATTCGTAAAGAATAACTATAGGTGAATCTGTATAATGATAGTATATTATTTTTTAATATACCTATTATGAAAGCTTTACATATGATTACGTTTTTATTGGTGATCCTTGGTGCTTTAAATTGGGGTTTTGTAGGGATATTTGATTTTAACTTAGTGACTTACTTAGTTTGAGAAGGAATTATGGGAACACAGATTATTTATTGAGTCATCTGATTATCTGCAATACTAGAAATCGTTACACATCCTAAGAGTTGTCAAATGTGCAAAAAATAAAAAATCCAAGAAATCTTGGATTTTTTTAATACTCTATAATTAATTCTGTATCTAATCAATTAAAACCTCTACTTTGAAGATTATATTTTAATAATTTTGATAGGGTTAATGGAAGAATTTTTTCTTCTCTTACACAATTAGATAAAAATTCTAACACTTCTGGTGTTTTATTTTCTATATATATTCCAGCAATTACACCTCTGTTTATTCATTTAAACATTGCTTTTACTTCTCCAGATTCTCTCACGGGTGGATTAAAAAATATTTTTTCAGCTTGAGCTTTATAATCACTCCCTTTCCACATTATATTTTCTATTTTTACCGAAACTGTAACCATAGGAATAGAGAAGTCTGGATCAAAACAATTGATATCTTCTCTCATAAATAAAAGTTGCGTATAATATTCTTCTAACATTTTTATTTCAGTATTTAAGGTCACTCATACTATATGAATTTTTTTTTGATTTTGTATAGCAGACTTAAATAATTCTGTAAATATATCTATTTCATCGTCAGGAGAATATACATTTGAATACATTCCTGGTTTATCTTTAGTCTTGAGTAATATTTCTTCATTTTTTTTAAATTCTAATAAATCTGACATATAAATTACTTTTACATCTGTGTTAGATTCATAATCAAACTCGAGATAATCAAATAAGAATTTTTGATCAAATACATCTGTATTTTCTATATTTATGATTTTATCTGGGAATATTTTTTTCATATTTTATATTTTCAAATTAATTTTAATTATTATATTTTTTTCTTAGAAAAAGAAAAATAATAAACTCAAAGCTGTTAATGCAAATGCATACTTTTTTCTTTTTGTGAGTGATTCTCAGTGAAACAATATCGATAATAATATCGGTACAGCTAAAGAATATGAAAGTATTTTATATGAGATAGAGAGAGGTCATAATCTATATATTTCTGGGAATACATATCAAAATTGTAACAAAAATAATATTGTCGTAATTCATGCATATCAAATTATATTTTTAATATTTATTAAAGTAAAATTTTTCCACCTTTTTCTGATAGTTAAATATAAAAATACAAAAGATGCTGTAAAACTGAACTTTAAAAACATAAAACTTGGTATATCTATTTCTTCCACATAAAATTTAAAATAACTATTCCCTAGAGTAATTCAAACAATTGCTAGAATTATTCCTATGAAACCTTTTTGTGATATTTTATGTTTTTTTCAAAATTCAAATCATGAAAGTAGATATATTGCAATCACTCATAGTGAAAATCATAACATATTTAAAATATGTAAATTATCGTTAAAATACCAAGTTCACACAGCGAGTAAAGTAAAAGATGTAATCATACGAATACTTACAAATGCCAGGCTAGAATCCGCGTATTTTAAGGCAGCTAACATTCATAATGGAATCATGAAATCAAATACCCCAGCTGGTGCTGCAATAATGATTTCTTGTTTTGTTAAACTACCATCTCAAAAAATAATATAATTTATGTAAAATAATATTACGTATAATATAAAACAAATAGCTAAAAATACATCTTTATCAAATTTATGTAAAGTCACTAATTTTTTTATATAATCTCAAAGCCCTAAGATGATTAATCAAGCTAAACAATATCCATACCAAACTAAATCCATGTAATAAAAAATTCTTCAAATATAATAATTTGAAGAATTTTACACGTTATTTTTGAATAGTGAAATATTTTTATAGACTAAAAATAAAAAAATAGGACTCAATGTCCTATCTTTTATTAATAATCTTATATTTCAGAAATACGATTATTAATTTTTTGCAATGCATCTATATATTCGCGAAAATCCTTTTCACGAATATAAAACTTATGCGTATCCTTAAAGAGCTTATAAATTGTTTTTTTATGATACTCTGGTAGTTTTTTTGTAAAAAAATTATAATGAATATTTGATAAAATCTTTTGGAATTCTAGGAAATTCTCATCAACTAACATCCTCTCAACAACAAGAATTAAAGAACTAATTTCATACTCCATTTCTTTATCAATGGGGATAAAAATCTCTTTCCATATACATGTTTTTCTCCTATTCCTATAAAAAACTAGTATACTTACAAGTAATACAATAATTATTAAACTAACAATATTTAATATCATTTTAAACCTCTTTCTATAAAAGTACACTTATTATAAGTAATTATGATTTAATGTAAAGTTAATATATTTTCTTAAACAAATAATCCTATACTCGCAATAGTTAAAATAAAAGCTAATAATTTTTTAACTGTTATTTTTTCATTATAAAATATTACTGAAAGTATTATTGGGATAAATAATGAATATGACACTATTTTATAAACGATTGCTACATCTCATCATTGATATACTGCATTTAAATTAAAGAACATTCAAAGTGGAAAGATAGTTCAACATAATAATAAAAATAATATTTGTTTATTATTTTTTACTTTTATAACTTCCTTTAGAGTATTTTTATTCCCTTTAAATCATAATGTTACAAGAGATCCGGTAATTCAAGAAAATAATATATATGAAGCAAAATCTAAATCTAATAGAATAAATTGTTTTTGAATAATCCACATGACTGATACTCAAATTACCCCTATTCCTAAATATATAAATCCTTTATATAGATTATCTTCTGATTCATTTTTATATTTCTTTTCTAGTAATAAATAAAAGATTATAAATCCTAAAAATATTCAAATATACTCTTTAATACTAATTATTTCTCAGAAAAATATTTGTCAGAATATTAGTAATAATATTGATGAGAATATTCTATAATTAATAAAATAACTTGAAGAATCTAGATACTCTAAACTTTTTAACCTAAATTTCATTACCGTCACATATATTGTATTTATCAATAATGCATAGAGAAATATTTGCATATTAAATTCTATTTTTCCTCATGTACTCAGTAGATATAATAGTGGATATATTATCATTCAAACATGAGAATACAATATGAAACTATTTCTATTTATTTTACTCTCTGATTCTATCTTTTGAAGGAAACTATATATCCCAATAGTTAGTGAACCTCCTAATGCATACATCATCCAAATTTCCATATAAAAAAATCAGTTAAATTAATATTTAACTGATTTTACTTTTTTTATACTAAATAAACAATTTTTTATCTTCATCAAATTTATCAATTCAATATTTCACTAAATAATCTGTTGATGTTAATCCAAATGAATTCGCTTTATTTTTAATACTCAGATACATATCTTTAAATGCTAGATTTCAGTTATTTATTTCAATCTTAGCTTCAAATAAAGCACTAAATATATCACTATATTTCGCTATTTTTCAAAGATCATCATCAAATGGTGCAAATATATATGGTGAAATATAATTTTTATAATCCACAGGAACATATTCAAACATATAATCTTCCATCATTTGTAATTCAACTTTTTCTAGTATTTCTATAAAACCAGGAATTGATCTTTTCGTTGGAGTGATAATATCTCCAGTAATTGCTTCTGGTATATCATGATAAATAGATTTAAGTAACAGTTCTTCTATATCTAAGTCTGCTCATTCTTCATTTTCTATTGTACCAATAACATACGAGATAAATGTAACATAAACCAAGTGAGCCATTACTGATACTGGGAATAATCTATTTTCTTGCATCCATCTATACGAATGAGATAAACCTCTCACGTGTGATAGATATTTTTCATAATTTTCATTTGATAAAAGTTCATCTAATGATGCCAATTTTGTTCTTGTAACTTCAAGATCTGATTTAATAACTTTAAACGTTTTTTCATACACTTCTGAATACACTCTTGAATTTATAATACATTCTCTATACCCAGCATATTTTTTTGCAGCTTCAATTATTAATAATTCTAGTTCTTTAGAATCATCTCATAAAGTATCTTTTATATCTTGTTTAATATTTTCAGAACCTTCTAATTCTAATATTTTTTCTAATGCTTTATCTTCTAGTTTTTTAAATATTTCTTTATCAAGTGATAATATATATTCTCTTGTACCAGAGTTAATATCAGCGAGAATTAATCTATTAAAAGAAGCAAAAATCAGTCTCTTAATCAAGAATAATTTATCTACTTTATTTCATTTTTTTTCTTCTAAATAAGACAAAAATAAAGCTACATGTATAACAAAACCTAAGTTATCTAAATGTGATACTTCTTCAATTCTCGGGAAATTATTCCATCTCTTCATAGTCAACCCACGTCCAAGCATCAGGTTTAATAGTGTTCAAATCATATTTTTATTCAGTTATTAATACTTTATCTTTCTTTATGTAATGCTTAAAATACCCTAATATATTTGATCCTAAAAATATTACTTCTAATAGTACTCAAACTGGTGTAAAAACTAAAATATTAAATATAATAGTAAAGCAAGTTGCTCACATAAACAATATTCTTAAATGTTTGTCATTTTTTAAGAAAATAGCAATTAACATCAGATAACGTGCTATGAATAAAATCACATCTAATCAAGAAGTATAATTTAATATAATTGGAAATAAATATAATACGAAAAATAACATCATTATTTTCTTATTATAAGTAAATGAACTTACTAGAAATGACACCATTGATATCATCATTAAATAAAAAGCATTTAACTCATTTAAAAATAAATAGTGTAATGCAATTAATAATACTGATAATGTTAAAACTAATAATACTTTCTTTCTCTCCTTAAATTGAAATCATAAAAAATCTGTAAATATAGCTATTCATACTAATATTTGAGAAATTATGAAACTGTTTTGAGTAAATAAATCTAACATAACTGAATTGTAATTATTTTTTATTTTCTTCTAATTTAGATATTCTTTATCTAATAATTCTTTATCTTTCTTTATATAATATTTATAGTACCCTAACAAATTAGATCACAAGAATATTATTTCTAATAATACTCCTCCTGGTGTAAAAACCAACAGATTATAAGATATGAAAAATACTGAGGCAAGCATTATTAATAACCTCAAGTATTTATCATTTTTCATGAATTTTGCTACTAATGCTATATATAACCCTATAAATATAATCAGATCTATAGATGAATTATAATTTAATACTATAGGAAATATATATAATATTCCGAATATCATCATGATATATTTATTATGAGTGTATATACTCACAACAAAAGATATTGTTGAAATTACCATTAAATAAAATGCATTTAATTCTCATAAAAAGTAATAATGTATAGTAATCAAAAATGCTGATATTGTTAATATTAATAGAACTTTTTTTCTATCTTTGAATTGGAAACTTAAAAAATCAGTGAATATTGCTATTCATACTAATATTTGTGAGATTAAGAAACTATTTTGAGTTATGATATCGTACATATTAAAAAGTTATTTTTAAAGTTTAATTATCTTTCCATTTCATCCAAATAGTGCTTCATCCCATATTCTTACTTGAGCTGGAATACATTCAAACACTTCGTGTCATTCTGGAAAACCTCCTTCAAATTGAATTTTTGGTTGATAATATGTATTAAACATTTTTATAGCTTCTTCTGAAGCTAATTTGAATGCTGTTCACTGGAATTGTAATCCTCTTTTATTCGAACCTGAAGATGCTGTTTGTTCAGAGTTTACTACACTCCAGGCAACATTTTCATGATTTAGAATATGTTGAGAATGTTCACGAGTCAAACGTGATATGAAATAAAATTTATACGTTTCAGGATCATGACCAAAATATACATTAGATGTATATGGATTTCCATTTTCATCTTGAGTAGCTAATACCATCAATGTTGTCAGATCAATATATTGTTCTAAATTTATCATAAAAGTTAATTAAAAATAATACTTTACCCTTTATTCTCTTCTAACTTATCTAAAAATTGTTGCTTACCTCCTGGAAATGTATCGGAATAAATACATCCACAATAATTTTGTCTATAGATATCATGTTCTTTAGTATATGCAACCGAACGTTCAAAACCTTTATTTTTACGGAAGGCAATTTTGAAGAATTCTAATTTATCTTTGAGTACTTCTTTTGTTTTCGGATCAACAGTCACTTGTATACTCCATTTATCTCAGAGTGAAAACATTTTATCTAAGTCTTTATGTGGTGAAGTATTGAGAGTTGAAGTCCAGTATTTAATACCCAATTTACGAGCTTCGAGAGCTGATCTTTCTAAACGCATTTCATAACACTCTGTGCATTTATCTCATCTCTCAGGAGTAGATTCTAGGCCTTTTATTTTTTTAAAGAAATTCCCAACATCATATTCTCATATAATATATTCAACATCTTCGATTTCACAGACTTTTTTAAAAGCTTCAACTCTTTTATCATGTTCAGGTTTTGGTTGAATATTTGGATCATACCAAAAACAAACTACATCATATTCTTTTTTGAGATCCATAATCGGAACAGTAGCATCAGGACCACAACAAATATGGAGTAATAATTTTTCTTTTTTTTCAATGATAGCTTTTACTGGTTTATAGCTGAGTCTATGGATTCCTGTTACTTTTGATTTATCCGTGAGATAGTCTCTATGTTTCTTAGTTCCGTATCATTTATTATTTTCAAGATTCATATCTGGATACAAACTTGCATATGTGACTAATAATTTATCTCTGAATACTTTTGCAATAATTGAAGCTGCTCATATTTCAGTTATTTTCCCATCTCATCCAATTATAAATAGTGGTTTTTTTGCTAATTCTTCAAATTCATAATTATCATTTCCATCAACCATAACAGTACTAATATCTTCAGGATTTATTTTTCTGAGAATTTCAACTATTGCTCTACGCATAGCTTCTTTATTTGCTTGTCTGATATTAATTTCGTCTATGATAAAGTTGTCTACTATTCAAACCCCAAAAAATACTTGAGGTTTTTCTCATATACTCATTTGTATTAATTGTTCATATAAAACTTCTCTTTTTTTCTCAGTAAGTTTTTTACTATCATCAATTTTTGATAAGAATTCTTCTCATGGCATATTTTCAGGATTGAAACATAATGCGCAAGCAGAAACTGGGCCTAACCAAGGTCATCTTCATGCTTCATCAATTCATATTTTAATTTTCATGTTTTTTAGACTTTCTTTATTTAAATTTTCCTTATAATAACTCCAACTATTAAATAGACAAGTAATTCTTTTTTAGAATAATATGGAATATAAAATTTTTGGATGCAAGGTAAATAAATATTATACAGATGAATGGTTAAATTCAGACTATCTTTCAGATAAGAAAGGTATTTTTATTGCGTCTTGTGTGGTAACAGATAATGCAAAGAGAAAATGGATTAAATTTATCAAAGATACAGCCAAAGAACTCCCTGAAACTCACAAAATGTATATTAGTGGTTGTGGAGCTTTTACTGATGGGAAAGCTCAAACTGATTTTTTTGATGTCTATCCTCAACTTGATTATCTCAAACATCAAGTCGAAGTTCTCGATGAAATTCCAGATTCAAAACCAAAGCCTAAATTAAATATTGAAGAAATAAAGAAAAAACTAAAAAATATTCCTCAAATTTATACAAAGAAATTTTTACTTATCCAAGGTGGATGTGATAGTTTTTGTACGTTTTGTTTAACGGTAAAGAAAAGATGAAGACATTATTCAAGAAATATGGATGATATTATCGAAGATATATTAGAATATGAATTACAATGAGGTAAAGAAGTAGTACTCACTTGAGTGAATTTAACTGCTTGGGGACTCGATTCTACAAATGATATAGGAAAATCTCGTTTTGCTGAATTACTTGCTGCCCTTCTAGCAAAAACAGAAATACCAAGAATTAGAATTAGTTCACTATGACCAGAATTTATAACTGATGAGGTTATAGATCTATTGAAACATACAAGAATTTATCCTCATTTTCACTATTCCGTACAATCAGGTTCTTCAAAAACACTCAAATCAATGCATAGACATTATAATGGAGATCATATGAGAATGTTGCTTGAAAAAACAAAAAATATCAAGAGAGAAGATGGCGTTGAAGTAAGTATTGGCGCAGATTTAATTATCTGATTCCCTGGTGAATCTCAACATGATTTTCAAGATACGTATAATCTCGTAAAAGATTGATTGATAACAAAAGTTCACGCTTTTCCATTTTCAGCGCATAATATGTGAGAAAGTGTTCCTGCATGAAAATTTCCAAATCAAGTAGATGAAAAAATCAAAAAAGAAAGAATGTGGGCAATTATGAATATTTCAGATCAGGTCAGA
>JAWUYB010000031.1:0-8693 GCA_034111025.1 Candidatus Altimarinota bacterium
CACCGAATCAAGTACATTTCAAATAGTTTCATCAACTATGTTTGTATTTTATATATTTTTTATATAATTACAAAAAATACGATGAGTATTATCTCTTTTTAACTTAAAAATAATTGCGTTTGGGTATTGAATTCAGCATTAATTTTCGTGATATGAATAAATGAAATACTCAAATGAGTGAATGAGAAAATGAAATTATATTGATAATGCTCCGACTGAATCATTTTTTCTTCATATGAAGGATGAAATAGATATTTCTAACTGTGAAATATTTAAAGAAGTTGAAAAATATATGAAAAACTATATATTTCACTATAACAATTCTCGTCCTCAATGGAATAGAAAAAAAATGACTCTTGTACAATACAGGAGTCATTTGATAAATTTATAAACTGTTTTTTATTTCCACTCTACTTTAGTGAGGGGTCAGTTCATATATACTTATTTTTTTATTTAACATATTCTCAAATTGATATTTTAGATAATCATTCTAATTCTCTAATAGTTTGATGAATTTCAGAAATATCATAATTATTATCTATTTTTGCAATAATTCTTATATCTGTTTTTTTAGTATCTTCTTTAATATTCTTAGTTACAATATCCATTGGAATTGTAACTATCTTTTCTTCGAATTTTTTATTTGAAAGTTTCATTTTATCAAACTCTAATTGTATTGAACAAAAACGTTTTTTCTTAATATGTACACTTTTTAATTTTTCAATAAAAATGAGATTAACGAGCATAAGTATAGCTGCAATCAGAGCAATAGTATAAAGGCCTGCTCAGGCTGCTAATCATATTGCTGCTGTAGCCCATATATTTGCAGCAGTTGTTAATCATTTTGTATTTAAACCAATTTTCATAATAGCTCAGGCTCATAAGAAACCAACTCATGATACAACTTGTGCAGCAATCCTACCAGGATCACTTACACTTGAATGATACATTTCTGGTAATATGATAGAGATAATCATAAATAATGCAGATCAAATTGCAATAAGAATATGTGTTCTTATTCCAGCAGGTTGATTTCAAAGTTCTCTTTCTAATCAAATAAGTAATGCTAAAAAACCAGCACATCATAAACGAGCTAATATATCTATTTCTGTTAGTGAACTTGAAAATTCAGTTATCATATTATTATTTTTTATATGTATATACTCATTATAACACATTAATATCATATGCACAAAAAAAGCTAGTGAATTAATCAGTAGCTTTTTCAATAACTTCATCTGTAACTAAATCTTTAGCCGGACAGTAAAAATCTAATCTATCAGAACCTATTTTTTCAATTATATATTGAATAATCTCTTCTTTTTTTACTTCTTCTTGTGTTCATTCTACTATATTTCTTACTTGAAAAACACCATTTCTAGCTTCCATAAGACCAACCATAACTACATATTTTGAACCTGACCTATTAGCTTTTAGCATTTGCTCTTTCATAGAAGGAGTTCCTAATGAAACTACAGTATTTATTCCAGCTTCTCTTGCTTTAAGTGAAATTGGTAAGACTACTTTTTTTGCTTCATCCCCTAATTGTACAAAATATAAATCGATACAATCTTTATTTTTTAATTTTATATTCTTTTCTTTTAGCATATTGATAATAATATAGGGATTTGCAAAGAAACCAGTTGCAGGTACTTCTTTTGGTGTTCCTAATGCTGTTGAAAGTGAATTATGTCTTGCTCATAGTGCAATTTGTTCACCGGTTTCATTATGTTTAAAATCCCATATTGTATGAGTGTTATATGAAAATCTTCATACGAGAGTATGATCTTCTGTATAAGGAATTTGTAGTAAATCTAAGTATTCTTTAAATTTAATATAATGTGCCTTAGAATCTTTTTTTAGAAATTTACTTGCCATAGCAGGTGCTTGAGAAGCTAAAATCTGTTCATCTTCTTCTTTTGAAAGAAGAAGTAACATAGGATCTTTTTCTAATAATTCTAAAGAGTCTTCAGACAATAAATGTTTTTTATTTTCATAGAAAGAAATTAATTCTTCTCTATATTTAACTTTTTCTTTTTCAACTCAAATAGAATTTACTCTTATTTTAAAAGTATCTTCTACACCAATTTTATTTAAGATACTATAAATAATATATATTAAAATTGCATCTAATATAGGATCATTTTCTCAAATAATTTCTCAACCAAATCTTTCCATTTCACTATATTTTCCATTATCATCAACGTTAAAATATTGATCCATAAAATAATAATATACTGGTTGAATTTCTTCACTTAAATTATGTTCTAAATATGTTCTAAGTATACCTACAGTAGAATGTGATCTTAAACAACCATCATTTGTTTTATATATAGTTTCTTGGTTTTCTCCAAATACTTCGTCTATTATTTCTTGGCTTTCTAAAATTGCTGTAGATATTCTCTTAAATCAGTTTTTACGTAATTCATGACGAAAAACCTTTTTTAAAAAAGTTAAATATTGATGATCTTCAGGCAATAAATCTTTTGTTCACGGTAATGGGCTATACTCTAGCATATTGTATTGTTTTGTTTAAAATATTAGTTCTTCTCAGACCATACAGTATTATACTTAAAAAAGGAGAAAAATAAATCTTTTTCCTTGATTTTTTAATGAATTAAAATAGATTATCTTTAATCTTATGTGATTATATAATAACTATGTTAAATAATTCTTCTTTTAATCTGAAAATATAAAAAAATGATTCAACAATGGAATGAACAAGGGCTTATTTTTCTAAATAACCTTGCAGGTACAAAGGATTTACAAATGATATTTGGTATCATAGCAGATGTACCTATTTTTTTTCTTCCAATTTTTTTAATTTCAATGTGGCTGTATTATGTCATAAAAAATAACATAGAGCAAAAAAAAGCACTACTTCTCTTATTTTACTCTACCGTATTAGCACTTTTTATTAATATTATTATTCAAAATATTGTACATTTTGATAGACCAGAATCAGTTTTAGAATGAGTTGGTAATCTTCTCATGTCACATATACCTGATGCTAGTTTTCCATCAGATCATACCGCAGTAAGTATTGCTTTTGTAACAGCTCTATTTTTATCAGGTTATAAAAAAATAGCTATCATATTCTTGCCATTTGCTTTAGTCATGAATGTTTCAAGGGTTATTTCATGAGTACATTGGCCTTTTGATGTAATTGTTTGAACAATAGTTTGAATAATCTCAGGTATAATAGTTTGTAAATGCTTAATAAAAAACAAGTACTTTCAAAAATTTCAAGATGTTCTCTTACGTATTGCTAAAATATTTAAATTATAAAAAACTACTTTACACATATGTAAAGTAGTTTTTTATTGCTATAGACTCTAATAATATTATTATAAATAATATTATAAACTTCACATAAAAATATATGAACAAAAAAGCCTTTACACTCGTGGAACTCATAGTGGTTATCACAATATTAGCAGTCCTAGCAACAGTAGCCTTTATATCATTCCAGTGATATGCACTAAGTGCCAGAGATGCAACGAGACTAGCAGATATGAATAATATAGAAAAAATATTGAGTTTATATAATGTGAAACATTGAAAATATCCAAACCCAGATAATAAAACAAATATCACATATTCAGGGGCAACAGCATGGACGCAAGGTGTATTTTGAATTTCATCTTATTCAGATGGTTCAAGTATGAGTAATATACCAGTTGATCCAGTTACAGGTCTAGAATATCCATATTCCATAACATCCTCAAGACAAGAATATCAATTAGCCGCAATATTAGAAAACCCAGTATCTTCAAACCTTACTCAAAATACATTTGCATGAACACAAGAAGCACACATACATGTAAAGTGAAATTATAACGGGAAGTTCTTAAAAGTAAGAAAAGACGCAACAACATATATATTATGAATACCAAGTATACTGGCATCTGATATAAGTGATGTAACATTAGAATCTATATTACCAAATCAAAAACTCGTGTATAAATGATACAAGAACTTACCTGCAAGTTACTCATGATCAGTATATAATACTAATCCAACAAATTGATTTCCATTCTGAGCAGATCCTTATGTAGTAGATAGAGTAGTTTTATTTGAATGAGAAATATCTGAATTAGAAAATAGTCTTACTGCGAGAACTCAGTTCTTTGAAGATTTACAAACATCATACTCATGAACAACTATATCTACTGAATCTGATATAGCTTATTTATTAGAAATTGATTCTAGTTCATCAGGTGAAGCCAGTAATTATGTTGCTACTTCTTTTAATAATAGTTTGAAGACGAGTATTGCTATAGTAGCAGTAAGTTCATGATGAGAATCAATACCTTCAGATTGGAGAACACAAGATCTTAATTGTGATAAAGCTGATATTGTTCTAGGTACACAAATATGGGCTGCGTGTAATAGTACTCTATGAACTTGATGATTAGAATATTGAGATGGCTCAGCATGTTATGACTATCTATGATGAAATACAACTTGATGTAATAGAGCTAGTAATGAAAAAGAAAATATATGGAATCCTACATATGGAATAGATAATATATGGTGAAAATTGTATAGATATAACTCTTTGGATACAAATAATGATGATGTGATTGATTCAAATGATACCAATTTTGTATGTGGAACATGATATCATGTTCCAAGTTTGGTTGAATGGACTACATTAACAGATTATCTAACAAGTAATAATGGTGATAACAAAATCTGATGGTTAGGACATACTACTAAAGATGACACAAATAATCTTGTTCAGGCATTACAGCTCCCACTACCAGGATCAATTTACCCTGATTTCTTTAATCCAGAAGTACTCATTTTTTCAAATAGATGAAGTACCATTAGATTATGGACCGCAGATTCTAATAATAGTAGTGTTTCTAAGATGATATATACACATAGTGCATATGATTGATTTTTCTTTAGTACAAATTGACAGGATACCGCATATTCTATTCGTTGTATAAAAGATTAAAAAAACAATAAAATTTTGAAAAAACTCAATAAAAACTATACTTGATTTAAGTATAGTTTTTATTTTAAATATAGATGGAAAACAGAAAAACAATTGCATTAACTGGATGAGCAACATGAGGACATGTATTCCCTCTTTTATCGATTTATAATTATTTTAAAGAAGAAGATAAATATAATTTTGTTTGGATATGAGAAGAAAATTCTCTTGAAGATGAAGTTGCCACAAAACATGAAATACCATTTTATGATATCCCTGCTGGAAAAGTCAGAAGGTATTTTGATATAAAAAATTTCTATGAACCTCTAAAGAATCTTACGGGAATATTTTTCGGAATATATTATATTTGAAAATATAATATAGATATTGTATTTTCAAAAGGATGATATGTCAGTTTACCTTTATGTATTGCTGCATTTATATTAAGAAAAGATATATATATTCATGAATCTGATGTTGTATGAGGTATTGCAAATAGACTTATTTCAAAAATTGCAACAAAAGTTTTTTATTCATTTGATAATAAAAAAACTTTAAAACAATCAGATATGTGAGAAAACGCGAAACATATTTCAGTAGGACAAATATTAAATCCAGAATTATTAGATTATATCACTAATTTGGATGTAAAAGAAAATGAAAAACTAGAAGTATTAGTTATTGCGGGGACTCAATGATCAACAACAATATTTGAAAATTTAATAAAAATTCTCCCTGATTTATGAGATATTAATTTAACGGTAATTTTGTGAGAAAAGAATCTTTATTTTAAAGAACAATTTCAAAAACATTTTCAAGTAATAGTATATGATTTTGTAGATCAAAAAACATTATGAAAAATTTATAAGAAAACTGATATTGCTATTACAAGGGCTGGAGCTACGACCCTATGGGAGTTAAATAATTTCGGTATTCATTCGATTATTATTCCTTTAAAAAATAGTGCGGCAAACCATCAACAATCAAATGCAGAGTATTTTAATGAAAATTTTGGGAGTAATATTTTAGACGAAGAACATAACTTAAGTTTAGAAATGTTTAGATTACTTCAACAATTCAAAGCATTACGTAAATCAGGTTTAAATTTAAATGATTTTTTCAAACCACTCAAAAAAATTGATACATATTTTGAAAAATAAAAAATAAAAAAAGCAAGGAGAACTCACTTGCTTTTTTTGTACCTGAATGATTTATATGTTATTCTAATTTGGTATATTATTTTTTTATAGAAGAATACAGTGAAAATTAATTTAGATTATTTTAAAAAAAGAGATTCATTTAAATATGAAATTAGTGCTGCGATAGTCTTAGGAATAATTACTTGGATATATTTTTTTCAAGGAGGAAATCAACCAGGAGGAATTCTATTATTATTTGCATGCATATTAGGTTTATATATGGCAATCAATATTGGAGCGAATGATGTAGCAAACAATATGTGACCAGCAGTAGGGGCAAAAGCAATTACATTAGGTTGAGCCATCGTTATTGCTGCTATATTTGAAGCATCAGGTGCTATTATAGCAGGTTGAGATGTTGTAAATACTATTAAAGGAGGTATTATTAACTCAGAAATGATTCCTAATGCAGATATATTAATTTATATAATGATGGCTACCTTGTGAGGTGCTGCAGTATGGATTAATCTTGCTACATATTTAAAGGCTCCTGTATCAGCTACTCATTCAGTTATGTGAGGTTTATTATGAGCAGGTATGACAGCAAGTGCATATGTATATGTAAGCTCTACAATAGATTGGACTCTTTGAGCTATGTTTAGTCATGCTTCAGATATTGTTACATGGTCAGAAGTAGGTAGAATTGCAATTTCATGGATTGTTTCACCACTTATGGGTTGAATCATTGCTGCTGGTATTATGTTTTCTATTCGTCATAATATTATGAAAAAGAAATATATGGATAAAGCAGCTAAACACTGGTTACCTATTTATGTAGGTATAATGAGTGCGGTATTCTCTGTATATTTATTATTAAAAGGTTTAAAACCATTATTAAAATCTCATAAAGAATTAAAAGAATTTTTAACACTCAACACCTCAGTATTTATTGGTATTATTATTGGTTTTTGTATATTCTTTGCAGTTAGATTTTATCTAAAAAAACATAAATCATTACTACAAGATGATAAAAAACATATTAATAAATTATTTAATATTCCTTTAATTTTTGCAGTGGCACTCCTATCCTTCGCGCATGGTGCTAATGATGTAGCTAATGCTATTTGACCACTCGTAGCGATAAATGATGCTATTAAGTCATGAGGTATGAGTATATCTTGAGCTAATATTCCATTATGGATTATGATTTTAGGAGCATCTGGTTTAGTAATTGGTTTAATGACATTCGGTAGTAGATTAATTACAACAGTTTGAGGTGAAATTACCAAATTAAATCAAGTAAGAGCATTCTCTGTTGCATTATCTGCTGCTATTACTGTAATTATTGCAAGTCAATTAGGTTTACCAGTAAGTTCAACACATATTGCTATTTGAGGGATATTTGGTGTAGGTTTCCTTAGAGAATTTCTTAAAAAAATGAAAGGAAAAGATAAAACTTATGTAGAAAAATCTATGATGAAAAATATTGCATTATCGTGGATTATCACCTTACCTGCTACAGCTCTTATAGCATGAGGATTATTTCTAGCTTTCAATACATTTATTGGATAATAATTTGGAGAACTGTCTAGTCATTAAGTTGACCGGGCTTTTTTTTTGTGATAAAATTTATATATAAACATATTTACTTGTTAATTGTGCAATTATGGCAACAGCTTTTGATACAAAATTAAATACATTTCAAGCATTAACTCTTACAGAATTAAATGCTCAAGCAAGTTATTTAAAAAGAATTGATAGAAAATTTTTATTAACAAAAGATCAATTTGCTGAAATTTTAGAGGATCTTAAAGAAGATTTTCAAGTATTAGAGATTGCTGGAAGAAAAGTATTTTCTTATGACAATGTTTATATGGATACTGATGATTATTTATTTTATAATCAACATCAAGATAAATTTAAAATAAGAACAAAGATTAGAACAAGATTATATAAAGATTCCGATATGGCATTCTTTGAGTTTAAACAAAAAATTAATGGAATTACTCAAAAATTTAGATATCAATTCCCTTCTGAAGAACATGGTATTATGACAAAAGGAAAGAAAAGATTTTTTGAATGAGTATGGCAAAGTATGTATCAAGGAACTCCAGAGTCTCCACATATTTTCCCTTCAATCAAAACAGCTTATAAAAGAATTACTCTCGTAGAAAAAAAATGAGGAGAAAGACTTACTATTGATTTTAGCATAAAAACTCTAGATTTAAGAGATGAAGAGGCTAATAGTATCAAATTAAAAAATCTAGTAATTATAGAAAGTAAATCATTATGAGACGATTGTACCAGTATGAAAATAATGAAAAAACATGGTATTGCAGAAGCAAAGTCATGTAGTAAATATTCATTAGGTGTTGTATATGCAGGTTTAGTAAAAAAATATGATACTTTTGCTGAAACTATGGAAGAAATTGAAAAAATAAAATTAGAAATAATGAAATAAAAACGACCTCTGAACTGCCCCCTAAAAAGTAGAGTGGAAATAAAAAAGACACTCTACTTTTTTTGTATATTAAATATAATACTAAAAAGAAGTAGAATATATTAATATTAAAAATAAATAATCATGTCTAAAATAATATATAGTACAG
>JAWUYB010000032.1:0-9646 GCA_034111025.1 Candidatus Altimarinota bacterium
TTTGAGTTTTTAGAAGAAAAAGAGCTACAAAAATATGTAGCTCTCATTAATAATAGACCGAGAGAAAGACTTTGATTTCTTTCTCCTAATGAAGTGTTTAACCATAATTCTAAAAGTTGCATTTGACTTTAGATTCTAAGATTTATTACAATTAATAAGTTTAAATATGATTAATAATAAGATTCGTTTTTTATGAAAAATTATATATTATATATATATATGGTTATAATATAATTATTAATGATATATACTATGAAAAGATTGTTAACGTTGTTGCTAACAATATTTATATTATTTTTTACTTTTTGAGAAGCATTATCATCTGAAAAAAAATTGGATTTAGAAACAAAAAATAAAATAGAAAGTATAATAAAAAATTATACAAACAAAGTAGGAAATAAATATAATGAAAAACAACAAATCTCTATCTACGAAAAATTCAATGCGAGAATAACTAAAATGCAAGAGTGAATAAATTGAGAAAAACTATTGATAATTAATTATGTATGAGAATTAATTAAATTAGAAATTAAAAATATTAATAAATTAAATATGAATAATTTTGTTATAAATCAAGGTGAAAATAAAAAAATAGATGATATTTTATCAATAGAATATGTTGATGTAGATTTACCCGAAGGCAAGAATTGATATGCTTGAATTCAACTAAAATTACAATTAGGTTTAGATATACAAGAAATTAATCTAGATTTAGATACTGAAAATGAGGCTATAATATGGAAATGATATAAAATTATTATTATAAATGCAGAATTATATTCCCCAGTAACAATAAGTGTAGAAAAAATTGAGATATGAACTGATAATATAAGTAAAATAAGAGTTAAATTATTAAATTTTAAAGACTATCAAACTCAAGAGATAAATAACACTCTATTAGAATTAAATAAATTAGAAGAACCAAGTATCTATTCAGAGTCATTAATTGATCCAGATTGATCATATCATACATATATTGAATCAACTTATGTTGATAATTGATTAACAATACATCAGTATGATGGGATAGTTACTAATGTAGAAGAAAAAAAAATAGAACTTTAAAAGTTCTATTTTTTGTTTTCGGTTATATTAATATCATTTAGTTCTTCTTCAAAACTATAATTTTTTTCTCACCTAACTCTATATCTGTTGGATGATAATCATGAATTCTATTATAAAGTGTATTTTGATTATACATATAATTTTCTCATTTATTTGTTCCTACATCATGTGTGATAAAAGAATTTTCAGTATATCATTTAATTACCATAAAATGGTAATTAGGACCACTTCCTAAATAATTTGGATTTAAATTAATACCATAAAATGGTGCTATTACTATATTACCTTTTGATATTTCTTTTTTTATATCATCTATACTTGGGTTATTTACTATATTATAATTCTTGAAATTATAATATCTATCTAATATTTCAGCAGTTTGAGCTACATTTGTATCTTTAAAATATCAGAAATTTTTATTTTGCCAATCTACAATTTTCAGGAGTTCATCTCTAAATTGTATTCTGTTCATATAATCTCAAATTATAAAATTTAAAGCAAGTAACAAACTTGCTTCTTCACAAGTGTCTTCAAATATTGGTCCCCATTTCCCAAATGGAGATTGAGGGTAGAAATCTACATCTAAATTAGCTTTTTTTAATGTTTCAGAAGAACTCGATTCTTGAATAGTATTATTATTAACTTTATATTGTTTGTCTGAAAGTTTTTCTTTATTAGAAATTTCTGTTTTTTGAGAAAGTAATTCTTGTTTTACATGAGAATAATCATCCTCAAAAAGTGATTTTTGTTGGTAACTAAAAATCATATAATAGACTATTCAGATTATGCTTAAAAATCAGACAATATAATGTTTCATGGTATTAATTATATTTTTTATAAATAACTATACTTTTGTTATCCATTGCATTCCATTTTCTCATCCATTCACCGACAGGATAACTATGTTTTCCTGTTTTTGTATCCCAAACTATAATATGACTTGGTTTTATAACACCTCATTTATATCCTAATAAATAAAATGCATGTTCTCAAGCCAGTCATGTATAAGATTTTAATTCTCAGTTTTCTTTGTAATACCATTGGAGTTTTCTATTTTTTCAAAAACGAGAACAAGAATTGATATTATCTGTATCTTCAAATTCTGGATTTGTACAATAATCTCACCATAGTTGCACCATATTACCTACATTGAGTTCTCTTAATAACTCTGTGAGATGATTAGTTTCATTATATGATTCATTGTAAGATTCAGAAGTTATAATTTTATTTTTATAATTAAATCTATCATAAATTTTAGCAATAGGTTTTTCTAATACGCCATACCCTGTCATCCCAGATTGTGTAGCATTAATTCCAGATGATAGTTCATGAATATTTCCTACATACCCTGCATTTGGATTTCACCAGATAGTTTTACCATTTTCTATTGTTGGAACTTGGTTATAATGAGATTTATCAACCATATTTATAATAGATATTTCTGAAATCTTTCTATATTCTAAATGTGATAGTATATCTGATGTAGCTGATAATTCACAACTTAATGCTCTTTCTTGTATTCTATTATATTTCATTTTTGAAAATATATCCATATCTGATTTGTATTCTATATTTTGAGCGCTATAAAAAACTAGACTTTCTTCTATTGATTTCCTTTGTCTATATTGATCAATAATTCTTTGTTTTCTTGCTTGTTTTAGCTTCAAATAATATTGTTCTCTTTTTCTTTCTCTTACCAAGCGAGTAATTTGTTCATTTATTAACTGAGCTTTTATTTCTAATTCTTGTAAATTTTCTTTAGCGGAACTCGAATGAATTCACTGAGAAAATAACAATAAAATGGTAGAAATTATAATAATACACTTCATATTTATATATACTTTATAATTAATTATCTTTATTTAATCACATTATTTGATTAAAATCAAATAATGAACCATATTTTATATGACTTTTTTTTAACATTAAAAAGGCTGAAAAATCTACTTGCAATATTAAAATTATCTATATAATTCAGCTACAAACAAAACATAACTTACTATATAAATAATCCTCTATGACAAACATAAAAATTAACTCTGTGTGGAAAGAATTTGAAGACCAAAAAATTACTCATTCTGCAATCCACTATTTATTTGCAGTTGAACAATGTTTAGAAGAATTTGGTTATGCAAGAGCCGTTGATATCTCTAGATCACTAAATATCACTCCAGGTTCTTGTTCTACCGGTTTAAAATCTCTATTAAAAAAAGATTTTATAGTAGAAGATCAAAATAAATTTATTAGACTATCTACTTACGGTGAAAAAATCGTAAGAGTTATTGAAGCTAATAGAGATGCCTTAATTATTTTCTTTAGAGATACTCTTGGTTTAAGCGAAGATATGGCTATGAAAAATGCATGTAAAGTTGAACATCTACTTGATGAAGAAGTAGTTGCAAAAATGAAAAAATTAAAAAAATAATAAATAAAAAGTAGAAAAATAATATTTTCTACTTTTTTTTAACATTAAAATCAAAAATTATTTTAAAAAATCAAAAATATTTATATAATTTTATAAATTAATTATTGATGAAAAATAAGATATGGCTCAACTAGGAATCCGTGAATTTGATGCAAAAAAAATGTATTTTGATTTTATATGAAAATCATATGATGCTTTTAAAATTTCAACTTTAGAAGAAGGAGAACAAATATCAGAAAATAAAGAGTATGTAATCAAACCAGATATGTTATTTGGAAAGAGATGAAAATACGGATTAGTGTGAGTAGGTATGAATAAATCTCAGACTATTTCTTGGTTACACGAAAAATTTCAATCTAGCATTAACATTGCATGAGTTGAATGAAGTTTAGATGTATTTTTAATAGAAGACTATATCCCTCATACAGCAGAGTATTATATATCTTTTTCAGCTGAAAGAGATTTTGATGTTGTAAACTTTTCATCACAATGAGGTGTAGAAATTGAGGATAACTGGGATAGCATAAATTCATTAAATATAGAACTAAATAAAAATTTAGAAATTTCAGATTTAAAAAATATCTGAATTCCAGATAGAAAAATTCAAGAAACTATATTATCATTATGGAAATACTATAAAACATATGGATTTGTATATTTAGAAGTAAATCCTTTTTGCTTCCATGATAAAACATGAGAATTAGTTCTACTAGATATGGTTGCTAAAATTGATGATCAAGAATTTTTCAAACAAAAAGAAAACTGGAATAGTTTAGATATACCAAATACATTTGGATTTCAAGAAAATGACAGAGAAAATTATATAGCTAAGCTCGATCAAGAAACATGAGCAAGTCTCAAACTTAAAGTTTTAAATAAAAATGCAAAAATTTGGACTCTCCTAGCAGGTTGAGGTTGATCACTTGTAATGACAGATTCACTTGGATCACTCTGATTTGCTGATGAAATCTGAAATTATGGAGAACTCTCAGGAAATCCTAATAGAGATTTTACCAAAGCATATACTCGTACTTTATTAGATCAAATGTTAGAAAATAAAATAGTTTGAAAATATCTTATTATTGCCTGAGCAATTGCTAATTTTACAGATGTTGCTACAACATTTGCATGAATTATTGATATATTAGAAGAAAAACAAGAAGAAATTCTCAATCAAAAAATTCAAATCCTCGTGAGAAGATGATGAATCAATGAGGCAAAAGGTCTCGAACTCATTAAAACAGCATGTGAAAAACTCAATATTCCATGTAAAGTTTCAGACTCAAGTGAATATATGACAGATATATTGAAACATATTAAGTTATTAAAATAATTTTAGATGAACTACAGAATTCAATTCATAAAGTATTTATATTTTCAATGATGTCGAGAACAATATGAATAACGAACTTTTAAAAAGTATATAAGCGGTATACAATGATAAATTATAAATCAAAATATGTTTACAAAAAAATCAGGTGCAGTAATTTATGGAATGCAATTAGGATCAGCACAAAAGATGCTGGATTTTGACTTTTTGTGTGGACGTGAACCGAGTGTCATTACATTTATTAATGAGTGAAAACAAGAAGCACTCAATAAATTATTTTACTGAAACAATGAAATACTCATTCCTAGCTTTGCGAGTTATGATGAAATTCCAGAAAATTTACATAAAAAGATAGATACACTCGTGAACTTCGCGAGTTTTCGTAGCGCATCAAAAGCTACAAAACAAGCTATTATTTCAAATATGTTCAAAAATATTATCATCATAGCAGAAGGTATTCCTGAAAGAGAAACAAGAGAGATTATTTCATTGAACAGACAATATAATCTAAATATTATCTGACCTGCTACTGTTGGAGCAATGGAAGCTTGAGTTTTTCGTGCTGGAAATACAGGAGGAGCTTTAGAAAATATAATCGATTCAAAATTATACAAAACTTGATCAGTTTGATTTGTTTCAAAATCAGGAGGTATGAGTAATGAACTCAGAAGAGTTATTGCTGATAGAACTGATGGAACTTCCCTTTCAATTGGACTTGGTTGAGATAAGTATAATGTAATGCAGTTCTCAGACTCTATGAAAATCATGCAAGAAAGAGATGATGTAAAAATGATCGTCATGCTCGGTGAGGTTTGAGGACGTGATGAATTAGAAGTTGCCAGAATGATAGCAGATAAAGAAATCACAAAACCAGTTGTAGCTTGGTGTATTGGGACTATTTGAGAACAACTCAAATGAGATGTTCAATTTGGACATGCATGAGCAAAATCAACTCAAGAGGAAGAAACAGCCAGTTATAAAAACAAGATTCTTAAAGAATCAGGAGCATATGTTCCAAAAAGTTATATGGATTTTTGAGATATAATTAAAACTACATTTGATAGTTTAAAAATAATAGAACAAGACTTTATTATAGATATTCCTCATAAGTTATCACAAATAAATAGTAGAAGAAAAACACTATTTACCTCAACTATTTCAGATGAAAGATGAGAAGAATTAGAATATAACCACAAAAAAATATCAGACTACACAAATGCTGGTAGTTTTGCAAATGTTATTGGGAATCTTTGGTTAAAAAGAGATTTACCAGTTTATGGATTAGACTTTATAAATACTATTCTTATATTACTTGCTGATCATGGTCCTGCTGTTTCATGAGCTACGAATGCTATGATAACAGCGAGAGCTTGAAATGATTTAAAATCATCTTTAATAGCTGGTCTTACAACTATTTGACCAAAGTTTGGTTGAGCTATTGATGGAGCCGCAACATATTTTGGAAAAGCAGTTGATGATAATATAACAGCAACTGATTTCGTAAAATCTATGAAAAAATCTGGTTTAAATATTCCTGGTATTTGACATAAAGTTAAATCAAAATTTAATCCAGATAAGAGATGTGAAGTATTGTTAGAGCTTGCGCATAACTTCCCTTCTAGAAAACATCTAGATTTTGCACTTGCTGTAGAAGAAATAACAGTAGAAAAGAGATGTAACCTCATCCTCAATGTTGATTGAATGGTTGCCGTTATGCTCCTAGACTTATTCGAAGATATCTGATTATCTTTTGAAGAAAGAGTAGATTATATCGAAGCTGGTATTTTTAATGCCTTCTTTATACTCGCAAGAACAACAGGTTTTATCGGTCATATTATCGACCAAAAAAGACTCAAAGAACCACTCTATAGAACACCTTGGAGTGATATTTTATATGAATAGAGAAATTAGCTTTAAAAAATTTAACAATTTTTGCACATGATAATGAGCAATACATAAAAGATACTTATGCAAAACAAATGAGTGAATATATATTTTGATATATTCTTATGTTAAGAAAACAAATCTTTAAAAGAGAAGCTGTATTGAATTTCTTTGTTTAAAATAAAGTTCTATTTTACTCTCATATCATTATACTCTTTACAATTATAAATAAATACAAAAACTTATGGAACTGCTAACACAAATAAATATATTCTTTTACTTGAGCTTATTTGCTTTTGGAACACTATTCTGAAGTTTTTCATCAGTGATTATCTACCGTTTAAAATCTGGTGAAAAAGGGATAATGACTGGGAGAAGTCATTGTGGGAGTTGTAATAAGACTCTTAAAGCTCTTGATTTAATTCCTGTATTTTCATGGTTAATTAATAAAGGTAAATGTGCTTACTGTAAAATGAAAATCAGTTCAGTATACCCTTTCTTGGAATTATCAGCTGGAACACTATTTGCTCTGATTTGATATTTCCTGATAGATTTTTCTCTTATATTAACATGAGATACATTAGAAATAACTAAATTAATATTTTGGTGTTTTATAGCAATATTGTCTATTATTTATATATTTTATGATATTTTATTCTTAGAAATACATGAATGAATAATGGCTACTGGAGTCTGAATTACTCTTGCTGCTTTGGTTGCACAAACACTGATTCAAGATTTTACTATTATTCCTCACTTAACTCTATCTGCTCAAATATACAGTAATGAAATACTCTATTGATCTATAGGTTTAACATTCTGAATCATTGCGTTATTATATGTAATCATGTTGAAATGATTTGATGAAATAATAGATCTCTCAATATTAGTACTCGTAATTATTTGATTTGCAGTATTTAAAATATTTCTTTGAGTGGATGTCACTCAAATTGTTATATTAAATGGTTTAATTTGAGCCTTAGCTATATTTGTATTCTTCTTTTTACAAATATTTATATCAAAATGAGCTTGGCTTTGAGGTTGAGATCTTAGAATTGCAATAATGATTTGACTAGGGCTCGGTTCAGTTTTAACATTTCCTGGTATGATGATGACATATATGATTGGTTCTATTCTCTCTCTCTCTTACTTGTGATATGAAAAATTACATCATAAAAATAAAGGTCTTGATACACAAATCCCTTTTGGTCCATTTCTAGCATTATGATTCTTTGCTACAATATTTTTTCAAGAAAATTTCTTAAAGTTAATGGAAATATATTTTTAAGAGAAGTAAAGAGCAATTTGTTTACAAAACTCTCTTTTTCCTATAAACTAATATGTAAGTATTAAAAATTAAAATAAAACATATGGAAAATAAAAAGACCATTGAAGCAATACGTGATTTTATAATGACAGCTGAAAAATCAATTAAAAATGCAAATAAATTATTAAAGACTGTATTAGAAGAAGAAGGAGTAACTCTTAGTTCTTCTGTTACATTAGATGCTTCAGATATGAATAGTTACATGTCAGAAGATGCTAAAATAGTAGAATGAGTATTTACTGGAGATGAAATGTTAGGAAGTGATAGGAATAATTATCCTGTGCCTGCAAACTATGCATCTAAATCAAAATTAGTTCAAGGAGATAAACTGAAACTAACTATCGCAGCAAATGGTAAAATGATGTATAAACAAATTGCACCTATTGAAAGAGAAACAAAAGCAGGGTTACTGATTAAAGAAAAAGAAAAATTTCAAGTTATTACAGATGGTCAAACCTATGACCTATTAACTGCTGCTGTTACTCACTTCAAAGCAGAAGTTTGAGATAATATATCAGTAATAATTCCAGCATGAAAAGCAGCAACCTTTGCTGCAATAGATATGGTATTACCTTCAAAATAAAAATAAAACTCTTAAGAAATTAAGGGTTTTATTTTAAAAAATATTTATAAAATAAGTAAATAGTAAAAAGTTTTCAATTAATCTATTAATTATATAATTAGCTTAGCAAATATGCTATTTTTTATTTTCTATCCTTATACATATGGGTTTATTAGGAGTTGTATTGTATTTTTTCTCGGTAATGGCCGCTGTCTTTTTTGGACTCACAACGGATTTATCAGTAACAAATACAATTTTTTTATTGTCTGCAGTTGGTCTAGGAACTTATATGGCAATCAACATTTGAGCAAATGATGTTGCTAATAGTGTTTGACCTGCAGTATGATCTGGTGCATTAAAATTAAAATGGGCAATTATTATTGCTGCACTATGAAATGTCTTATGAGCATTAATTGCTGGTGGAGATGTTGTAAAAACAGTAAAAAAAGGGATTATAGATATATCTAATTTCACTGATCCCGCTGCTTTTATCTTTGTAATGCTTTCTGCATTATTAGCAGCAGCTGTTTGGTTAAATGTAGCAACGTATTTAAGAGCTCCAGTATCTACGACTCATTCAATTGTATGAGGTGTTATGTGAGGTTGAATTGCTGCAATGGGTTTTGGTATTGTGTCATGGCCTACAATGTGAAAAATAGCAATGAGTTGGGTAGTTTCACCATTAATAGGTTGAATTGTAGCCGCACTTTTCTTATATAGTATCAAGGCTCTAGTAATTCATAGAACAGATAAAGTAAAATATGCTAAAAAATTAGTTCCTGTATATGTTGCCATAATGGCTTGGGCATTTACTACTTACTTAATAGTAAAAGGTTTAAAACATCTTATTAAAATGTCATTTGCAGATGCTTCAATGTATTGAATACTTGTAGCTATTATAGTTTTCTTCTCAGTTTCAGTATATCTATCTAAATATGCTAAAAAAATTGAAAATAATAGAAAATCAATTGCAAAATTATTTACTATTCCTCTTATTTTTGCAGTAGCATTATTAACATTTGCTCATGGAGCTAATGATGTAGCAAATGCTAT
>JAWUYB010000033.1:0-24671 GCA_034111025.1 Candidatus Altimarinota bacterium
TGAAGAGGGAATTCTATAAAATACTTTACTTCTATATCTAGTTTTTCTATATCATTATCACAAATAAAACTATAACTTGTTGCTAATCATTGACTTAGTATTTGATGAGCATCATCTTGTCTTAACTCAAAGTTATTAAATCTACATTTAGTTCCATTATTTTTTATAGAAATATTATTTTTTATATAATTTTCTAATATATTACTATTATCATAATAAGTTGTAATACCATTTGTTGAATCAATATTGTTTTTTCTTAATAAATATTCAACTTCAAAACTATGAAAATAAGTAGTGAAATGAATATTATTTTTTTTAAAATTTGCTGTTGAGACACTTATATCTAAAGGATGAGCAAATCATATAGGAATATTTATAAATAATAATATTATAAATATTATTGATGAAATTATTTTTTTCATGAAAAAATTATTAAAAGTATTTATATAAGTATAACAAAAAAGTCTGGATATCCAGACTTTTTTAGAACAATTTATTTTTTCTTATGTTTTCTTAAGATCGCTTCTTTTCTAGATTTGTAATAATCTTCAGTTTCTTGAGAAGTTTCTTTAGAATATGATTTGTATACAGGTTGTAGTGAAGCATATTTTGTTAAACTTGCTAGAGCTAATTTATAATTATATTTCAAACTAGTAATGGAAGTTTGTAATTCTTTTTTAGCTTTAACTCTTGTATTACTTGTTAATCAATCAAGTTGTAGTACTGCATAAGATAATATTAATTCATTTATACTTCAAACTATTTTTTCTTTATATATATCTGAATATTTTCAATTCAAAAATAGTTTAGCTATTTTTTTAAATAACTCATTCTTTTCACTTCATTTGATATAATGTAACTCATATCAATCAACAGTCATTACTGACATTTTTTCTCTTAGTAAATTTAAAACCTTAGTTTGATCTTTACTACTACTATTTATATCTGAAAATAGTTTAGTATAAATATTAAATTTATCTCATTCATAATCTTGTAATTCTAAAATGGCAAAGTTTATTTCATCATTTTCATCATTTACAGAGATGTTTTTTAGATTTTTTTGTTTTGCTACTAATTTATATAATTCTTTTGCATTAACTGATTTCCCACAACTATTGTCATAATAACTTTTTGAATAATCTCAATATTTACATTTATCTTTTATTCATAATGAACCTCATCAAGATCATCTATTTGAATTTCATCAATTATTCCCTCAATCGTTATCGTTTCCTCAATCGTTATCATCTTCATTTTGATCAATTACTGGATCTCAACCATTTGCTGAACTTTCAGCTACAGCAAAATATGTAAAATGACTCGTTGTAAATTTTAGATTCCCTCAATTTTTTATTATATTACCATTTTCTAATTTTTCCCAATTTTGACCATCTTCACTTGAAAGAATAGTATGTCTTTTTTCTGAATCAATACCTGGGATATTAATTTGTACTGGTTTATTTAATTTTAAACCTACTCATAGAGTATCAGCTCAAACTTTTATAATTTTTTCAATATGAAGATTTTTTAATTTATTATTTCCAAAATTTCATTCATCATCTAGAAAGTTTTCAACTGGAACCTCACTTGGTAGTAAAAATGTACCATCCCAAGTAGTTCATGTACTTGTTTCTAATGATTCAACTATTGTTCATGTATTAGTTGCTTCCATAGTGATACTATTTTCTCATGTAAATGTTACATTAGAATCAGTAGTTAATATTATTTGATCTTGTTCTGATAATACTTGAGTACCAGTAATCATTCTATTTTCTAATCTTCTAAACCTAGTTTTTCATGTAGAGTTAAGAGTTTGATTATCAGAAGAATTAACTGTAGGTGTCATAAAACTACCTTCAATTGTTTTTAAATTATATTGATTATCAAATAGATTTATTTTATAGAAATATTCAGTATTAGGTCAAACTCTTCATATTCTCAAATTGATATTTTCATCATCCATAAACATATATCTATCAATATCTCTATACCTAGCATATTTTAAATTATTTTGATCAGTTCAATATCATAATTGTATATGAGATGCTTGATTTTTATAAAAATTATCATCATCTACTTTAAACTTAATTCTTGCATAAGAGTTATTTCAATCTCTTGAAAAAGTAACTCTAAATAAGTCAGTTTCAGGTTCTTTTACATCAATATAACTATCTAATTCATAGTTAGCTCATAATCCAGCACTAATATCTTGATTGTATATTTCTTTGAATAATTTTGTGTATATTGATCTATAATCAATTCAAACTCATAACCGGTTTGCTTTAGCAACTGCAAATGAATTATTTCAATATATTTTTTCAGGCATACTTGCTTTTAACTCATCATTGTTTGATAATATAAACATTCAACTTCATTTACCATGATCTGTTCAATTAGAAGAATTAATTTTTGTTGTTCTTCAAAATTCAGAATATAATACAATTGTTACATTGTGTTTATCTTTCACTTTATTATAAAATGCAGCTGTTTTTTCAGCAACGTTTTTTAGATTTTTGTTTAATCATGCTTTTTGTCTACTATGAGTATCATATCATCCATCAGCATGCATAGATAATACATTTGTAATACCTGCATCAAATAAATTTTCTGCAAATACAAAATTATCATTCATATTTCTTCCAGCTCATGATCTACCTCAATTTGCAACAGAAGCTTCGGCAACATTTGAGATATGAACTCAATTTCAAAATATAAAATCTAGATTTTTAGGATAAATTCTACTTAAATATATATCTTTTAGAGTATTAATTTTATGTATTCTGAAATCTGTATTCGTTGCATCAGTGATTCTATATAATCAATCACTTCATACATTTAAAGATTTTCAACCTCTAAATTCAACTCAACCTCTGTTTAGAACTAAAGTTTTTAATGGATCTTCATTTTGAATATAATTTCATACTATTCACATACCTTTTGAAGAATATTCATTATTTAATGATGTCATTTTCCTTCTTGCAGAATCATGTCATCTAGAGTGATTTGGAGTACCAACCCTATTAATAACTTTTAAATCTCAACTATCAAATAAAGTTTTAAATTCTTGAAGACTAGCATTCATATAATTTTCATTATCTAAATCTATTAAACCAGTACCCGTGAGTGAACCGGTTCATCTTTTTTCTAAATATTGAGGATATTCATCTTTTGGTACAATAGCATGTAACCAATCCATTCATCATCCAAAATATACAAATACTAATTTATTATCGTTATTATAAAAACTAGAATTTAGTCATTTTAATTCAATAGGAGCATCATGACCACTTTGTAAAACATATTCTGGTTGAATAAGTAACAAATGTATTAATCATTTTGTATAATATTTATTATAATCCTCACTATTTAAATCAAAAACTACTACATTTCAATCTTTATCTAAAGACATAAAATTAACTAATTTTTGTTTAACTTCAGGAGAGATTAATTCACTTCAATAGATTTTTAATTCCATATTAGCGATAAGTTCATTTAGATTATCCGATTTATCTATAAATGTATCTATATCTAATTCATTTACAATTCTTGATGCTTCAGAAGCCCATCTTATTGATGTAGTAGTATTAAAGAAAGCTTTATTGTCATCAAAACCATCTCTTCAAAAAATACTTCATGGATAATATGGTGACCAACCTAGAGTTCTAGATGTAGATCTTAAATTATACATGTTATCAATTCATAATAACTTAGCAGTACCAACAGTTAACTCAATAGGATTTTTATATATTACACTATTCATTGATTTATCTGTATACATCATGTCATGAGCCAGTAACCATTTTACACTTGCATATAAATCAAAATCATTATTAATAATTTGATTCGCAATTATATTTAAATCATTACGACTTGGATTTTCAGCTATATAAAATCTATAAAATTTATCTGCCAAAAATAGTGCTATTGCATTTTCTCTTTTAGAAAAAATATAATCAATAGTATTATCAGGTAAACCGTTATTACCTCAAATACTTGTTTTCATCATTTGAATATCTATAGTACCACTTGCAGTATTATAAAAAGGGAATATATCTCAAGCTTTTAAATCTCATTCTAAAAATTCAAAAGTTGTATTTGTATTTATTGATGGATTAAAACTTACTTCATGAGTATTTTCATTTGATTCAAATCAAATAAGTATTTTAGAAAGAACATCTACATCTGTTTCTGAATAGTTTCTTTCATCTCAGTTATCTGGAGTTTCTGTCGGAATATATTCTAACATCAGTAATAGTTGTAACAACTCTCTTGCATAGTTCTCATTTGGTTTTTTTGGATCTGTTTGATTGAGTAAATCTAAAAATTGAGAAAGACTATAATCTCCAGGGTTTCAATTATTTAATAGATTTCTTTTTAACATTTCTTTATAATTTCATAAGGTATGAGAATAAAGAAGATTATGAGTATTTTCTATATCTAAATATGTTATATCTTTAGAATTTGAATTATTCACTGAAAAAGTATCTTCAAATATTGTGAAGAATTTTGCTTTAGCTTCGTAAGGATCAAAAGCTTTCTTAGCTAAATAGTAATTATACATACTATTACTTGAACCTGGGTTAAATGCAGGATCACTTGTCATATCTGACAATAATGTATTGAAGTCTGTTCTACTAGGACCTGTTTTAGATGGAAATAATACATTTACTGCATTTGCTGCAGATCAAACTGCAAATAATTGATTTATTTGTGTTTGAGATGCTCAAAAGAGAGATTTTTTAGCAATATGCCTTGCTTTTTCTATAGTCCATGGACTGCTTTGATTATTTGTATCAACAGCATATACTGAATAGAAACCAAAATTACTAGATATTAGTAATGATGTTAGACTTATAAAAGAAAATAACTTTTTTACCATAATATAAATTATTAAAAAATACAATAATATTTATTTTAAATATAAGAAATTATATGTCAATTTAAATTTTATTTTAATAAAAATATTACTAACCTGTCATTTTATTCTTAAACAAAATATAAAATTTTTTATTTAAGATTGTATTAATATAAAAAATAATAATGTTTATTAACTATATAGAAAATGAAAAATATGATTGGTTTTTTATATTATTCCATGGTCTTGCAAAGTTTGAATCTGATTTGTATTTAATATATTTTTTAATTCTGTTAATTTTATAGATTTTAGTTTTTCTATATTTGAGTATTTATTTAGTATTTTTTTTCTTGTAATAGGTCAAAAACCGGGAAGTGATTCTAAAATATTTTTTCTAACTTCTTTAATTCTTTTATCTCTATTAAAAGTAATAGCAAACCTATGAGCTTCATCACGTATTTTTTGAACAAGTCTAAGCTCTAAACTATCATGTGATAATACTATAGGTTTTGATTCTCAGGGGAGAAATAATTCCTCTTCTCTTTTAGCTATTCAGACTAATTGTAGGTTTTGTAGGTTTTTAAGATAAATTTTATCTTTATCTGAAATATTTTCAGTATTTATATTATTTATTTCTTCTTGTACTATTTTAACAACACTTCAAAGTTGTCATTTTCATCAATCAATAATAATTAAATCTGGGAGAGTATTTAATTTTTTGATTTCTGCTATTCTACGTTTCATAACTTCTTTCATTGATCAGAAATCATCTATTTTCCCTTCTTCTAAACTTTTTATATTAAACTTCTTATATTTAGATGTATTTGATTTACCATTTTCTATAATACTACGGCTTGCAACAGTATGAGTCCCAGATAAATGAGAAATATCATTACATTCAAATAATATATTTTTATGTAATTCTTTATAATATAATATTTTTAATAAATTTTGCATAGTAGCTTTTGAAAACCCTTTGGTAGATAGAGAATCTAGATATTTTTTATATGCATGTTCATATACGTTTTTATAAGACATTTGTAATATCTCTTTCTTTGGTCAAATTTGTGGATATTCTATTTTAATGATTTCTAAAATATTAGATATTTCAAAGGGAAGTATAAAACTAATATTTTCATTTTGTTCTAAATATTGCGAAAACTTAGTTTCTATGAAATTTTTTACAACTTCTTCTTTTTCTTCTTCTAATATATTCTTAATTTCAAAAGTTTGATATCAAAGTATTTTACCACCACGAATCTCAATAAGTCAGATATATATATGATCAAATTTATCAATATAATGAATTACGTCATAATTTCATGTTATTTTATCACGTATATTTTGAGAGATATCAAGACTTTCTAGAGATTCTATGAGGTCTTTATTTTTCTTTGCTTCTTCAAATTTTAGATTTTTAGCCAGTTGAAACATTTTTTCTTTCATAGTTTCAATGACTTTTTTATAATCTCACTTGAGAAATCTTTTAATGTTTTCCATTTGAGATAAATACTCTTCTTTTACTTCTGATTGTGTAAATGAGGTATTTATCTTTTTAATGTTATTTTTAAATAAATACTTATCTAAGTTATATCCTGAACCTTCTTTAAAAAAATGAATATCAAAACATCAGTAACCAAAATGTTGTTTAATAACTTTTAGTATATTATTTACATGAGTAGTAGATATATATGGACCAAAATATGTTCCATTTTTTTTTCATCTTACCACTGACATATTACTTGGAGATTGACGAGTTTTCATTAGTTTTGGATATTCTTCATTTGTGATTTTTATATACATATAATTCTTATCATCCTTCATAAGAATATTATATTTTGGTTTGTGTTGTTTTATAAGATTCGTTTCTAATATAAGACTTTCAGTTTCGTTTTCTACAATAATTGTCTCAATATTTACTATTTGTGCCACCATTTTTTTCTTCGCAAAATTGAGTTTTGTTTTTCCATTAAAATAACTATGTACACGTGAAAAAAGATTTACACTTTTTCCAATATAAATTATATTTCATTTGCTATCGAAATATTGATATATTCCAGGAGCTTTAGGTATGTTCGTTAAGTTGATATTTGACATATATAATATTTCTTTATAATTGTTTAGCTATTAACAAGAACTAGAAGGAGTTTAGAATGAATGACAGTGTATCGTTATTTAAAATAGGTTACTTAGAAAAAAGTAGATATATTGAAAATGTAGACAAGTTAAACAATGAGTTAAGAATTCGAGATATATTATTTTTTTTATCACCAGTAATTATAACTTGTATTCCAGTTATAGCATATGTCTTATCTAGATAAGCATTTTATAAAAAGGCCAATTAGGCCCTTTTTTATTATCTTAAATCTATTGAGTTACTCGACCTCTTGAACTCATCTATATTTTCTTTTTTTCTAATATCAGCATCATCTACAGGATATTCTTTTTTGAGATATTTTTCTACAACTCAACCGAGAGTATCCATGACCATATCAAATCTATCAGTTTCTGGTTCATTTTCATCTTCATAGTGATGATGTTTGATGTGCTCTACTTCATTGAGTGCTGAATATGGTGAAAGACAATCTGTTAATACAAATGAGTCATCTCATATTTTATGAATTATAAGATCTCATTTTTTTAGTATTTTATCAATAAATCAATTTTGTTCGACTTCCATTCATTCAATATTATCAAAATCTATCGTTGACATCTTTGTTTTAAATATTGACCAATCTAAATCTACAACTCATGAATCAGTAATTATCCAAACATCATTATACCAATCAAATATATCATAAATTATTTTAATGTATATTAAAAATAAATAAATTTCTAAATACATAAACTGTATTAAATCTTTAGCTCTAAATGAGTAATAATAGATAAATACAGGGATCAGAACAAATAAAAATAACCAGAAGAATATTTTTCAAATAATATTAATCCAATGCTGATGGATTATATGTTGAATTTCTTGTCATTCTGGAGTATATTTTTCGAAAAATTTATAATCAAAACTATTCATAGTATTTTTATTATAAAAATTATTTAGTTTATTATATTAAAAAATAGAGATACTCAAAATTATCTCTTTAACAATAAATCTAAAATTTGCATTTGACTTTAAATTCTAAGTTAATTATCCTTTTGGAATTATTGATTATGAAATACTTATTATTATGTATTATCTTTTCAAATTTAATCGAAATTACATTAAATAAAAAGAGCAATCCTTGCTCTTTTTATTTAATGTAATTTCATAACAACAGGACAATGGTCTGATCAAAGTACTTCAGTTAGATATTCTATATCTTCAACTTTATCCAAGAAAGAATTATTTACTACAAAATAATCAATTCTCCATCATACGTTTCTTGGTCTCGCTCATGCTCTTACACTCCACCATGAGTATGTATCTAATTGATCAGGGTAAAAGTATCTAAACGTATCAGTATATCAATTGTCTAATAATTCTGTTACTTTTTCTCTCTCAATAGGTAGAAATCAAATAGTTTTTTGGTTCTCTTTTGGTCTAGCTATATCGATTTCAGTATGAACAATATTAAGATCACCAGTTAATATTACATTTTTACCTTGATAAATTAAGTCATTAGAATATTCAATAATATGATCATAAAATTTTAACTTATATGTTACCATTTCAGTTCCATCAGCTCTTGTTCACCCATTTGGATAGTATCCATTAAGTAATACTATATTTTTCCCATCTTTTATAAACTCTATTTCAGTAACTCTTCCGTCTGTGTGTAAATGATCTCTACCATCAAAATGATTTTTTGTATTAACAATTTCTAAATCTTCTTTATAAAAGATAACAGTTCCAGCATATCAAGCTCTTTCTCAAGTATGCCATACATATTTATATCATTCTATTTCTCATACTTCTTTTAAAAATTGAGATTCAAAAGCTTTTGTTTCCTGTAAACATAATACATCAGGATTTTCTATAGCTACAAAATCTTTTAATCATTTTTTTGCTGCTGCTCTTATCCCATTAACATTCCATGAAATTATTTTCATAATTTATTTTTATAATATATTTATGTAAGTTACTATACATGCTATTATGAAAAGTAAAGTTTTACTGGTAAATAATATATGTTTACAATATTTTAAATTTATATATAATAGATGTTATATTTTATGTTTTGTAACTACAAAAAAATATGGAATCAAAAAAAGGAAAAACTATATCATTAAAAATTATTTCTTATATAAGTATTATTGCGCTTGTATTTTGAAATATTTTTTTTGTCTATTGATCCGATAACTCTGATATTATAGAAGAAATAGATTTCTTCTCAACTCACAACCATGATCATAATCATAATCAAGATAATATTGATGAAAATTTTATTGATTTAAATTTATCATGAACAAGAATAATTGAACAATCTATATCAGAGACTCATATCGAAATAGAATGAATATTGGAACAAGTTATATGAGAATGACTCAATGGTTATATGGAAGAAACGTATTTATTACATGATGACTCCTATTGAAAATCGTTTATTTTAGATTTCAATAATGTAATAGATGAATCGTATATATGATCGAGAGTTATCTTATGATGACTTGATTGAGATGATATATTTATAGTAAAATCTCTTCTAAGTAATCAAACTGTATTACAAAGTAATGTAGCAGCAGTAGAATTTACACCAGAAACAAAAAATATAAGAAACGTTGCTGTGTTTATGGTAAATGTAAATTGAAATACACCAATTTGGAGTGAAGAATTATCTGAATCAAAAATTTTCTGAAATATAAATTCATCAAAAGAATATTTTAAAGAAATAAGTTATTGAGAATTAGAAATTAATTCTGACGCAGATTGAGATTGAAAAAATGATATTTTTTGACCATTTAATGTAGATTGAGCTGGTAAGTGTGAATACTCTACTTGGAGGTCACAATCACTTCAGCAAGCGATTGATGCATGAATTGATACATCAAAATATCATAATATTATATTAATATTACCTAATTATTCTAAAATTGGTTGTAATTGGGCAGGTTTATGAAATGTTTGATCTGTGGATTCTAATTATACAATGTACAGTTGGATTGCATATTCTTCAAATTCTGTAGTTCAACATGAATTATGACATAATTTTGGTATGTGACATGCATCAACTGATACAGATAATAATGGTAGTGTGAATAGTGAATATGGAGATCAGTCAGGTGTTATGTGATGACCTGCGTGAATGCCATTAAAAATTTGAGTGAATGGACCACATATGGATCAATTAAATTGGTGAGACCATATAGAATGATTTTATGAATTTCCGACTGAGCCAGTTTCAAATTATATTTTACAACCACTTCAATTAGATCTAGAAATTACTACGGGAACAAGAGTAATTAAATTTCCTAAGAAAAATAATAATGAATTTTATTATATAAGTTACAGGCAAGCTGTTTGATATAATTCTCAAATGTATTCTAAATATCAACCAGGTTTAACAATTCATACATATAAGTGATCTGGTTATGCAAATACTAAATTAGTTAAGAAATTAAATGACGGAGAAGCTTTCTTTGATGCTACTAATAATATAAGAATAACAAGTCAATGAATTGATGAAACTTCTCAATGAATGAAAGTTTTAATAGAAACAAATCCATGATCTTGTATTAAAGGAGAGTTATGAGTAAATAAATTATTTAATACTGAATATCTTCAAGTCAATTCTCAATGAAATATTGATTTCAGATTTATGAATAATGATGTAGATTGTAATGAGCAAACATTAACATTAACAAATAATCCTGATTCTGAGTTAGTATGAATTTTTACTTCATCAGAAGTTGTACTTCATCCACAATATTTCAAGGAAACATCTTTTGTTTTTAATACATGAAATCAAGATAAAGAATATTTTTATAGTATTACTGCTTCTGATAATGACTGATTAACACCAAATCACTGAAGCTTTACTTTTACTGGTTCAGTTTTAGTTGATGGAATATTACCAACTACTATTAATAACCTTAGTTATAACAAAAATGCTTCTACTTATAAATTTACTTGGTCAGCATCAGTAGATAATTGAACTTGAATTGATAAATATGAAGTATACAGAAGTACTTGATCTGGATTTATTTTTCATAGAACTATTTATCCACAATGAGATTCTAATATAGTATCATTTGATGAAATAGATTTATGAGCATTAAAATATTCATACAAAGTTTATGCTTTAGATAAGGCAGGGAATAATTCTATTGAAAGTAATACGGTAGTAATAGATAATTCAGCATGATTATGTATATTTAACGGTTGAGAATTAATATTAAATTCTAGATATATTTCAACAAATACATGATCTGTACATAATTTAGCTTATGAATTAAAAAATAAAAATATTAATTGTAATGCCAGTAGTTTTTCACTTTCTACAACTCTTCCTGAATGATTTATATCAGTTTTAGATAAACAAAATATAGTTTTAAATTCTGGTGATTCAATGACAGGTGTTTTACAAATTCAATCATCACTCTTACCTTGAGAATACAATATAGTTTTTTCTAATCAAACTCTTAATTATACCGACAACAATAAAAATATAAAAAATAATACAAACCTTACTTTTTACTTAAATTGAGAATATATAACAAGTCCTAGCAATATGAATTATATAAAAAATAATAATTCATATAATTTTTCATGGAGCGGTTCAATATATACTTCAATATGAAAAGAATGAAGTTGATGATTAAACTCAGTAAATTATGAATTATTTAGATCGTCTTCAATTGACTTTAATAATTACACAAGCATTTATAATTGAATAAATACAAATTTCTCAGATATATTAGTATCAGAAGATATTTATAAATATTATGTCATTGCAAATAATTGAAAAGGACTGAGTTCTGAAAAATCTAACACTATTGATTTAACTTATTCCATTCCTGAAAATATCACAGCTACAGTAAAATTTAATAGTTGAAGTATTACTAATTCTAGTAATACTCAAATCGAATTAAATTCTTCTATTTTCCCAGTTAATTATTATTTAACTTGAGATATTAGTAGTACAGGAACTATTAATCAAAAAACAGACTTAGATATTAATTTATCTAATATTGATTGACTAAAAACTATTAATCTACAGTATTTCTGAGATAATTGAAAAAGTAAACTTATAAGTGATTCTATTATATTAGATACTCTTAAGCCAATTTTTGTATTAAATACGAATATTTCTAACACAGGAACAATTGATACGAGTATCTTATTAGAATGAAGCTTGAATGATATTAATTGAATTAAGTCATTTAAAATTAATTCTAATGATATTCTATTAACTAATAATAGCTGGTCTACTAATGTAAATTTAAATATTTGAGTAAATAGTATTGATTATATAACTATTGATAATGCTAATAATGTATTAACTTGAATTATACTAATTAATAGAATTATAGCACCTGAAGAAATTGATAGTACAGCGGATAATTTTATATTTAACAATGCATCAAATATTTGATTAAATCAAAATATTGAATCAAATAAAATTATAATTAATTGAATAAATACGGGGTCATTAGTTTCTGTTGATAACGGTTTTTATAGTATTAATGATTGAGAATTTATATCTGAAAATCAACTTATATTTAATAGTAATACATTAAAAGTAACAGGATTATCTTCTTGAAATTATTCAACAACTCTAACAACAACTGTAAATGTATGATGAGTTATAAGTCAGTTTAATATAACTACTAAATCTAAACCTAATAGTGGTGGATGATGAGGTTGATCAAAACGTAAATCTAAAGTAATATGTACAATTGATGAACATCTTGTTTGTGAATCAAGCCGTAAGTGAGTTTATAAATATTATAAAAAACAATGAGTTGTTTGTGTTAGATGAGACTTATGAAAAGAATGTTCTCAAAATGAAAATGAAAATGAAAATGAAAATGAAAATGAAAATGAAAATGAAAATGAAAATGAAAATGAAAATGATTATACAGAAATTAAAAATTTTCTTTTATGAAATCAATGATCTTTAAAAAACACCAATATTAATAAAATATTAGAAAAACTTAATATAAGTGATACAGAAAATATTATTTTTGAATATAATGAATCAGAAGATTATAATGATGTTCAAGTAAATAAAATTTTCTTAATCAATAAAAATAAATTTAATAAACTGAAAAATAAATTAAATCATATTAAATATTTATCAGATGATTTTCAAGGTTACTTATATTATTTAGAATTTAATAACTCTGAATTGAATAATATATTATCATTACTTGAGCTAAGTAGATTAGAAACAAATAAAGTTGATATATTAAAATATTATAGAGAATATAAAATTATAAGAGATAATATTACAAGTATAAATGTAATGTTTAATAATATTTGAAATATTAAATCTAAATTAACTTCTGATAATAATAATATTTCTTACATTAAGTATAAAAATAAGAAATTAAGAAAAAAACAAACTATATTATTTATTAAATTAAAACGTAAAGAATTTAATACTGATTTATTTGTCGAAATAAATAAATATTTACATAATGAATATGTGTTATTAAATAACTGAGAAGAATGAGATTTTAATAATATTTTGTATAAAAAATTATTAGATAAAATATCAAAATTATAAACAAAAAAATCAACAATATTGTTGATTTTTTTGTTTATAAAAATTCTCATCTTGATAAATAAAAAAAAATAATATAATACTTTTAAATAAATTAAATTATAAACATATAGATATGACAAAAAATGAAAGAGATATTGTTGAAGAACAAGAGTTAGTAGAAGAAATGAAGAATGAAATAAATGAAATTGAAATGGATGAAGAATCAAATGAAGAACTCAATACGGATGAAAATAATATATCATGAAATACTGAATTTGATAAATTGAGAGATACACTTACTAGAACTCAAGCAGATTTTCTTAACTTTAAACAAAGAGTTGAAAGAGATAAAGAAGATATGATATTCTTTTTAAAATCAGATATATTAAAAAAAGTCTTACCAAGAATTGATGATATTCAAAGAATGATTCAGAATACACCTGAAGAAATGAGAACGGAGGCTTTATATGAAGGTATAATTTCTATGGAAACTAAATTATTAGCAGATTTAGATAAGATGGGAGTGAAACCATTTAATTCTAGAGGACTATGAGTAGACCCAGATAAACATGATGTTATGACTACTGTTCCTGGTCAAGAAGAAGGTGTGATTTTTGATGAATTTGAAAAAGGGTATAATTTATGAGATAGAGTACTGAGACATGCTAAAGTGGTTGTTTGAGCTGGAGTATAAAAAAATAGAACATATTGATTATCTAATACGATAAATAAGCGAGATAATTAAAACTTGATTTTTTTTTAAAAGTCTTATAATTATTTCGCTTATTTTAAATAATACAAATTTATGAAACCTCTGAAGCGTTTTTTAATCGCATTCTTATGAATTATATTAATATCATTATCTATTAATATTCAATCAGTTTTAGCTGCTAGTTTTCCAGGATTGGAAACTAAAATCATTGCTGAATCTAGTTCTTCAAAAATAATCAAACTGCAAACATTTTTACAAAAACTATGACTGTATTGATGAAAAATTGATGGAATACATTCTAGTATATTACCATCACTTTTATCGTATCAAAAACAAACATGATTAATAGTCAATAATAATGACTGGTGAGCATGATATTTTTGAGTAAAAACTCTAACAGCTCTACAAGAAGATTATCTAGATAATTTTAATCAATATAAATATATTTTAGAACAAAATAAACCAATCGAATGAGAAAGATATTTTTATGTTACTGCATATTATTCAGCTATTCTATGACAAGATAGATATTCTTATAGTTCATCATTAGGAAGATATAGAACTTATAGTGAAGCAATTAGAATGCAATGAAAATGAACAAATTGAGCTTCTTGAAAAGAAGTATTTCCATGAATGTTGGCAGGTCCTAGAAATTATGATTTTTGAACAAAAATTGAACTAGATGGTATATGAATTTGAGCTATAGAAGATAGATGATGAGCGATTGTTAATGCTTGAGAAAGATGATTTGAACATGACAGAATTGATGTTTGGATGTGATATTGAGATGAATGAAGAGTTAGAGCAGAAAAATGGTGAGTAAGAAAAATTAAATGAAAAATAGTTAGTTCTGAGAGAGAAGTTAATGTAGTATTTAATAATTCTCTAGTTTGATTAAATCAAAAATTATACGTGACACCAGAAAGTAAATCTATAGATGTAAAAAAATTACAAGAACTATTTTTAGAATTAAAATAATATAACGGTAATATTGATTGAAAATATATATCTATTAAAAATGAACTGATAGATTTTCAGGTTAATAATAGTATTATTAGATCAAAAAATGATGATCAAGCAGGATATTTTTGAAAAAAAACTATAGCAGTAGTAAAAGAAAAATACAGTATTAATGATGATATATTTAAAGAACCTAAAGTTGATATTTGAGATGAATTTACAGCTCTTACGAGAAAAGAAAAATTAGGAATTGTAAAATTAAAGGTAAGATTAAATACTTATTTTGAAAAACAAACAAAATGAAATAAAGTTAAAATCACAAAACAAAAAACAATACTTCAAAATAAACTTCAAAAAGTTATAAATAAAACGAGTAATAAGAAAAAGAAACAAAAATTACAATATTTAAAAGTACTTTTATAATTATATAAAAAAATAATTATAAAAAATGTCCAGTTAATATTATATAAAAGCATTCCATAATTTTGATGGAATGCTTTTATATATGTTAAAATTAAGAGAATTACTATGAAACTCTTGATTATGAAAAAAATAATATCTACTATAATATTAACAACACTATTAATTGTAAATATACCTGAAGCGGTTTTTGCTAATGAAGGTTGATATTTTATGGTGACTGCTTATTATTCTCCTTTACCTGATCAAAAATATTATTTGAAAGGAAATTATAAAGATGAAATTAGATTAAATGGAAGGTGAATAGCTTGAGCAAGTTGAAAAAAAGTCTTTTCATGAATGCTTGCTGCACCTAAAAACTATAAATTTGGTACCAAAATTAAGCTAGAATGACTTTGAGTTGGTTCAGTTGAAGATAGATGAGGAGCAATAGTAAATGCATGAAATAGAGGATATTTTAATGATAGAATTGATGTTTGGATGTGATATTGAGATGAATGACTTAGAAGGGCTTTATATTGGGGGAAAAGAAAAGTGAAATGAACTATTATATCTAATAAATCTCAGACAACTCTTAATTATAAAAACATTGATGCGCCAAGCTGGGTTGTAAATTCATTAGAACAAACACCAAATATATTTTATAAATCTATTTGAAAAAAATCAGATAAAAATGATGTTTATGATTTAAAATTATTTTTACAAGATATTAATTTTTATCAATGAGACGTAAATTATGAATATTCAAATGATTTAATTACAGTAATTCATAATTTTCAATTAAAATATAATTTAGTATCAAAAGATGAAGTCTTATGAGCAGGTTATTGGTGAGAAAAAACACGTGCTAAATTTTTAGAAAAATATAGATTATGAAAATTAGAATCTAATAATACTGAAAATGTAGTTACTGACTATGATAAAAATTATATTATAGATGTAAAGGTTGTAAATAATGATAACATAATTAATGCTATTAATTATAATAATGTTATATTAAAATGAGACATTAATTATATTTTTAATAATCCAGTTAAATCTATTGCACAAATTGCAGAACTTCAAAATATATTAATTGAATTAAATTTATTTGATTGAGAAGTTGATTGAAAATATGATTCTATTAGAGATATTATTTTAAAATATCAATTAAGTAATCAAATAATTTCAAATATTGATAATTTATGAGCATGATACTATTGACCTAATACTAGAAAAAGCTTATATCAAGCTTATATAGAATTATTAGAAAATAAAGAAAAAATTATTCAAATTGAATTATTAATCAAATGATTAAAAGAATCGAGTTTTTCTCAAGCAGAAGATAAAATAATAAAAATTGGTAATTTGTCATACTGAAATATTTCACCTGAAGTAAGAGATCTACAACTTATTCTAAAACATTTCTGATATTTTAATGATAATGATACAGCTATATTTTGAACGAAAACAAAACAAGCAATAATTTCTATGCAAATAGATAGGGAAGTCATTAGTTCTGAGAAATCAGTTTGATCAGGAATATTTTGACCAGGAACGAAAACAGAATTAACACTTTTATTATCTGAATATTATTTCCAAGAAGAATTTGATAAGTTAGAATTAGAAGAAGAATTAGTGAGTGAAATAAAAAAATCAAGTAGCATTTAAATGCTACTTGATTTTTTTATTTTTTTAATTATAAATTATATACAACTTTTTATTAGGAGAGATGTATGAGTGACTTAAACTTAGGTTACGGGTTATTTGTTATAGCTATGTCAATTATTGAATTATGTATCTTTTCTGTATTCTTTGATAATAAAAAATTCAAGAATAAAAAAGGATCATTTAGAGGAAAAATTAAACCTACTGTACTAGTTATTATGATTTTTATGTTTCCTTTAGTATATATATCATTGTATACTTGGTTTAACAATGATATATCATTGCATATATGGTTTGATATAGTTAAATGCACAATATTTTTAGGAATACTATTTGAATTATTCATGAGTAATAATTCAAATAAATTATTTAGTTATAAGTCATTTTTGATATTATTATCATTTTTTAGTATTATTATAATACTTGATAATATTTATGAAACATTATTATTAGTAATACTTATTATCTCTATGGATTTCTTTATGAGTCTATTTGGTTCATATATAGTATCTAGAATTCCTTTTGAAAATATTAAGTTACGATATCCAAAATCAATATCTGAAAATAAAACTGGATTATCTGTGATATTATCATATATCACAATGTTGTTCTTGTATTCTCATTTCTTTGATTTTTGGTTAATAACTACAGTATGTTTTAGTGCATTTTTTGGAGATGCAGTTTTATCGCATTATAAAAGAATTAATAATATAGATGATTTTTCTAACTTATTAGGTCCTATCGGTGGTTTTTCTGATAGATTTGATAGTTGGGTATTTACATTTTTATTTGTACTTATATCTGGATTAAAAGTAGCAACTCTGTGAGTTGCTTTTTTATATTTATATAAATATATTCCGTTCTTTATTAGAAAACTATACCACTCAATTATAAGATATTTTAAATTTTATAATATTATCTTTTACCTTTTTTACTACTAATTTATAATCTTTCCATGATTGTTCTAGTATTGATTGATAAGGTTCAGATAATTGAGATAGTTTTGTTGTTTTTTTCTTTCCATTTAAATTGAATTCAAAGGTAATGAAAATTCATTCTCATTTTGGTATACTCTCATCAATTGGATCTGCAGGAATTATATCTCTTGTAATTGTTTTTAATGATAATTCTAATTCATGAAAAATTATTGTTTCAGATTCTCATATTGAAAAGTATTCTTCTAATGCCATATTTTTTTAGTAATAAATAAATTATTAATTATTATTAAAAAATAATAATTTCGTTTTCTTTTCTCATTTTTAGTTTTTGTATTTCTTTAATTGTTTTATTATTTTTTCCATTAATAAATCTAATTACTTCATTGATATTTCATTCTGATAATCAGATGGTAGATTTATTATTTGATGTGTAAAATATATGTCTAATTATTTCTTTCTGTAATAGAGTACTTGTTGAATTAAAATCTGATATATAAAAATATCAGTAGATATCTAGTGTATTTATTTTATATTTAGCAGAATTAAATATTAAAATTGCTTGTTCTGCTAAAAAGTCTTCTACTTCTTTATCTAAATGATTTTTTAGTTCTTCGAAATATTCCATCATATTTGAAATATTTTTCTTATAGTTTGAGTTTATTTTTTCAAATTGAGGAACAATATCATGTCTGAGTTTATTTCTTGTTATATCAGTATCATTATTTGTTACATCTATTTTATATACTAAATTATTTGTATCTAAATATTCTAATATTTCAGTTTTTGTTATTCATAAAAGTGGACGAATTATTCAGCCAGATTCTTCAGTCATATTAATTAATCCAGTAAGTTTTGTACCTCTTGCTAGATTAAAGAAAAAAGTTTCTATTTTATCATCTAAGTGGTGAGCTATAAGAACTTTATTTGTTTCATATATATTACAGACTGCATTAAAAAATGCATATCTTTTTTCACGAGCAACTTCTTCGATTCATTTACTTTGATATAAACTATCTCTAATTGCTTTTATATCTGCACTCGCTATTTCAACTTTAAATCATTTTTCTTGTGCTAGTTTTTCTATAAATTCTTCTTCTTGATTAGCTTCAGGTCTGAGTTGATGATTAAAGTAACATACTACTAAATTTTTAGCATACTTAGTTTCAAGTATTTTATATAATAAATACATCGAATCAGGTCACGTAGAACAACCTAAAATAACAGGATCATTTGGTCAAAAATATTTTGATAGAGTTTCTTCTAAGTTTTTCATGAATTTTGTTTAAAAAGTTTTAATGATTTTATTTACTTTAATCTGAAAATCAATAAAATTATTTTATGTAAATTTATCCTACTATTTTTTCTAAATAATATAGTTTTATTTTCGAATTTAATCTATAAGTTAGAATTATTAAATTGATTATTTAATGTAATTAGTTTTGTTATATTTTATTTCTAAGTAATCATTAATATGAAAATAATAATCTTAAATATAATTTTTATTATTTTTTTAAGTAGTTGTAATATTATTGAAAATAATCAAGATACACTAAGCATTGTCGAAAGTAATATTTGAAATCATGTTTCAATTTGAACTTATGATTTTAATGAACTCATAAATAATAAAACAGAAACTGATGTTATTCTAGATGTGCGAACTTTAGAAGAATATAATCAATGATATATTAAGTGAGCTATTTTATTAGATTATTATAAACCTCATTTTAAAGAACATCTGAATTTATTAAATAAAGAGAAAACATATTATATTTATTGTAGAAGTGGTAATAGATCATGAAAAACTTTAGATATAATGAAAGAATTTTGATTTAAGAATGTAATAAATTTAGATAAATGAATTATTGACTGGAAACAACAAAACTTACCAATGGAAAATAATCTTATTTCTAATATGGAATTAAAAACTAATACAATAAAAAAGGTAGAATCAACTACTATAAAAATTAATATTCCTTTAATTGATGAATTAGAAATTGAATATATTAATTGATTTGATTCAGTTAATTTGCCTACAATGTATTGATTCGAATTTAAATCTGAATGATTAACTTTTTATTTTGATAGATCATATAAAAAATATTGAGAAAAACATATTTGATTTTGACCATTATACCTCATACCAGAGTCACCAAGCGATAGAAAAATTAAATGACATGCTTATGAAATGCAATTAATTGAAAAAGATGAGAGTTTATATTGAGAATTAAAAAAAAATATGTCATATGATGTGTATTATACAAGTCATTGATGAATGTGTGATTTACGTAATTATGTATTAAAGGGGCAAAATAAAGACATAAAAATATCTAGTTCAGGATGTAATACAACTAACGAAGTGGATGATACTTATATTAAAAATCTATTTTGAAATTTAATTAAAACAAATAAATAATGAAAATAATACTTTTTAGATTTGAAGCAGAAAAAATACATTTGTTAGAATGTGATATTAATTCTAATGAATTAACTATTTGAGATAAAAATAAAATATCTATAGAAAATATAGACAACAGATGAAAGAAATACTCTGAAATATTAGAAACATTTAAAAATTTAGAAACTAAATATTCTCCAGATTATTTTGCTTATCAATCACCTATGAAATATAGATGAGCTATTAAAGATGAAGAATGATATGTGAATTCATCATTATTACACTTATTTTGTGAAACAAGTAATTCTAACATAATGGAATTAACATCTCCTATAGTGAGAGAGAAACTATGATTATCTGCAAAAGATTTAAAAGAAGAACTAGAAAATGAAAAAAATAATATTTTAGAAAAATATAAAATAGCAAAATCTGATAAATTATTGGATTGATTTGTATATTTATCAGTTATGAAAAGTAGAATATAATATTATTATAAAAAAAATAAGATAAATATTTCCTAAAATTAATATATGAATGAATTAAGCATAAAACAATCACAAAAAATTGTAGATGATTGGATAAAAAATATATGAGTAAGATATTTTTCTGAATTGACTAATCTATGAATTTTAATTGAAGAAGTTTGAGAAGTTGCACGTATTATTACGAGAACGTATGGAGAACAAAGTTTTAAGAAATCTGATGAAAAATCTGAACTTGCAGATGAGTTAGCAGATGTATTATTTGTATTAATATGTATAGCAAATCAAACAGGTATTGATTTAACTGAAGCTTTTAATAAAAATATTGAGAAAAAAACAAATCGCGATAGTGAAAGACATAAAAATAATCCTAAATTAAAATAAAAAATTAAGTTTTATTTTTTTAGTTATATAAATTAGTTTGTTTTAATAATAAATGTTATAATAATGAAATATTAGTTAATATTTCATATATATGAATCAACATAATAAACATAAAAATTTCTTATTTAAGTATTTATCACAGTTTATATCAGCATCTATTTATTTATTGATGTTATTTTTAGCAATTTTTATTTTCTATAAAATAATTTTATTAATTTATTTTGTTTGAGATGCAGCTATTGTTGAAATAATAAAGACTAGTAGCTGAGAAATGAATTTTATAGAATGAGCATCAGGGGATTGAGTAAAGTTAATTGAAAATTTTTTGAGTCATATAACATTTGTACTTATATTAGTAAAAGCATTTAGAATTTTAGAATCTTATGCAAAACATCATCATATTGAAATAACAGATTTAGTTGAAATTGCTATTATTGCATTAATTATGGAAGTTGTATTTAATTTTGCAGTACATTCAAATTTTATAAATATATTATTTGGTTGTGTGTGAATAGCATTATTAATTATTTATGTACACTTTCCATACTTTAGAGATAAAGAAAATAATGTATAAAAAAAATAAACAAAACTTAAAAAGTTTTGTTTATTTTTTTTACGAAATCTATGAAATTATCATCTGGAGCTACTTTATTTAGTATTTCTTTTTTACATTTTATACATTTATGTTTGATCATATTTCATTTATTTTTTTTATGATCGATTCATACAGCTAACATAACTCAATGACACTGCGAGGCTCTATCTCATGGAAACGTTTCATCCATATGTTTAGAAGATAAGCAGTATGGACAGTGATTTCTTGCTGAACCTTCAGGATGTTTTTCTATATCTTTTCAACAATTTTCACAAGTGAAACTTTCATTTATCATTTTAAATCACATATTTTTTCTTTTAATTCTAAGTCTTTATCAGTAATAGAGTGATTAGAATGAGTATATATTTCTATATTAACTTCATTATAATTTTTAATACTTATATCTGGGTGATGATTTATTTTTTCTGATATGTCTCATACTTTATTTACAAATTTTAATGCTTCTTTAAAATTATTAAATTTATAATTCATTATAATAGGTATCATATTATTTTTGTATCATATAAAATATAACTCAAATTATCGAAGTCATCATACCAACAAGCCAAAGCCTAAATACTACATTTTCTTCTGACCAACCTAATGCTTCTAAGTGATGATGAAACGGTGCAACTAAAAATACTTTTTTCCCTTTTCTAAATTTTTTACTAGTGAGTTGAATAATAACACTAATAGTCTCAAATATAAATATTGCTCAGATTATTATAAGTATGAATACTGTATTAGTTAACATTGCAATAATTCATAGGTTTGCTCATAATGCGAGACTTCAGACGTCTCACATATAAAATTTAGCAGGTTTTACATTGAACCAAAGAAATGCGACTAGAGCTCAAACTATACTCATACATAATGCTGAGAGTAAGAACATTCATTGATCATAAGTTATGAATGTATATACTCAATAATTAAATAATAATAATCATCATGCCAGTCCATCGAGACCATCTGTGAGATTAACACTATTTGATGTAGCAATAATTATAAATATGAAAAACGGAATAAACCAAAGTCATAATTCTATATCAGTACCAAATGGGTTACTCAAAGTACGTACATAGTTTCAAGCTTCGTTTAATAAATTCCAATCTAATTTAAAATAAAACCATAATGCTCATAATAACGAAAAGAATATCAATCATATCATTTTAACTCTTGCTGAGAGTCACTTAGTTCTTCATATTCACCTAATATTGAAAAAATCATCAACAAGTCATAATCAACCAACTGTTAAAAGTGTAAATAATGATAAATAAGTTTCACTTCTATTTAATAGTGAATAATTAACTTCTAATATATTACTAATTGATAATAATTCTCGTATCCATTCATTAGTATTTATTAAATGAATCATTCCTTGAAAAATCATACTCAGTAATACCATGAAAAATACTGTAAAAAGTATTATTGCTCATCCCATAGTAGGAGTTCATGATTTTGCTTTATGTAATTTTTCAAAAATTGTAGCTTTTCAGATTGTTGCATCTGATCTAATTTTTTTTCAAAGTTTAAAATCTATCAATAGATTAATAAAACTAGGAATCAATACAAATCATACAACAAATGTAGCAATTCAGAATGTAAATATTAGTACTAAATGAGATTCCATAAATGTTTATTTTTAACTATATATAAAATAAATGTAGTTAATAATATTTCTTTGTAAAGTTTCTTATTGATTTTTCATAAAATTATCATATATTTGCTGACATAAATTTATTATTTTCTATATATAAAAAAATGAAAATCACAAAAGCAATTGTAACTGCAATGAAAGAAGAAGCAGATATAATAATTGAAAAGTTTAAATTAAAAGAAACTTTGAAAAAAGGTAATATGACTATTTTTGAAGGAGAATATAAATCAGAAGACGGAACTGATAAAATTGTATTAGTACTTGCTTGAATTTGAAAAATATGTGCTGCTATGGCTACAACATATTTATTTGAAAATTATGATATTCATAAATTAATTAATATAGGTATTGCGGGGAATTTAGGAAATGTAGATATTAAGGTATGAGATGTATTTATTCCAAATACCTTCATTCAACATGATATGTATCTTCCATTTGATGGAGATCATTTAGATTATGCTAAAAAACCTATATTTTTAGAATATGCAATCTGACAAAATCTTGATCTGACTAAATTTGGTTTAGTTATGAGTGGTGTTTGTCTTACTTGAGATCAATTTATTGATAAAGAAGAATTAGTAGCTGAATTAAGAGATGAATACGGTGCTGATATTTGTGAAATGGAAGCTTTTGCAATTTTATCTGTAGCACGTGAATATGATGCTTTAGATAAATGTGTGGTTATAAAAGCTGTTTCTGATGGAGCAGATAATCAAGCAAAAGAATCTCACATGGATAATCTAGATTTTGCAATGAATAATTCTATTATTGTATTAGAATTAATATTATAAAAAAAGAAGAGTGTCTTTTTTATTTCCACTCTACTTTTTAGGGGGCAGTTCAAATTTTATTTTCTTCTTTTTTTTTAATACTTTTCTGTAAAAATATTATTAGAGTCTATATTGTTTTTATTAAGTATTTCTATGGAAGAATCAATAAGTATAGGGATTCAACAAATATAAAATTCTGAAAAATGTTTAATAT
>JAWUYB010000034.1:0-7960 GCA_034111025.1 Candidatus Altimarinota bacterium
GATATGAACGGACATTAGTTATATTAAATTTAAAAGTAAATGGATTTATTTATCTATTATGAAAGACATGGTTAGTTGAGAGATATTATCAAACCAAATTTCAGATACTCTCGAATTATGATTTGTTCATGATAGCCTAAAAGACCTTGAGAAATATGATTTAAAGTGAGCATTAATTCATTCAGATCAATGATTTCATTATACTCATCTAAGCTTTAAAAAATGAGTAGAAAAACTAGGCTGTCTTCAGTCTATGTCGAGGAGATGAAAATGTATTGATAATTCACCTACAGAATCATTTTTTGGTCACATGAAGGATGAAATAGATATTTCTGAGTGTAATACTTTAGAAGCAGTAAAAAAATATATGTTTGAATATAATAATAACAGACCACAATGGAAGAGAAAAAAAAATGACTCCTGTAGAATACAGAAATCACCTTTTAAATAATTAAATTCTTTTTTATTTCCACTATGCTTTAGTGGGGGCAGTTCAATAAGTATCTTTTTTATTTTACAATATATTCACAAATTATTTTTATAGTTTTTTTATTAAAATTCTCCCAAGCCCATCATTTTCAAGATCAATTTATAAATAATTCATTTTTAAATATATTTATATATTTATCAACTGCTTTTTTATCAATATGTTTATTCCTCAATGAGTTTAATTTTTCTTCAAATTCATCATTATACTTAACATTTTCAATAAAGGGATTATTGTTATAGAAAGTATTTCAAAGAGTTATAACTTTTTTATACTGATTGAGTGCTTGAAGTCAAACACTAGAGTTAATACACATAGTATAGTCACTTTTTAATATTATGTCATCAATATCTCATTTTTTTATCCATATTATATCTTTATATTTTTTTTGTAGTCTAGTATAATTAACTCTTCCTATATCCATAGGGTGTTCTTTTACAACAATAGTATATTCAGGAAGTATTTTTTTTATACTGTAATAAAAGTCATTAATGAGACTTTCCATGTTATTTATATTTGGACTATTGAATATAAGTTGTGTATCATCATGTACTTGTAGAGCTATAAAAAAATATTTTCACTTATCTAATTGAATATTTTTTTCAAACCTTAAAATATTTTTTTTAATAACTGTTTGAAGATGTTTTTTTATTATATATATAATAAAAAAAATATTAGTTTTAATAGAATGAGACTTTAAAAATAGTAGGAATTTTTGTAAAAGACTAAAATAATCTTTTTCTTGAAATAGTTCAATTTTTTTTATCAAATTATTATTTATTCTTTTATACTTTAGTAATTCTTGATAAGAGTATTTTGCAATACTAGATTCAGAATTAATTCATTGATCATCAATTTGCAGAGTATTTGGAAAATATCCATTTTCAAAGTAAATAATTTTACAACTATTATCAAGTCATGCAAGTCTAGCAATTCTAAATATTCAGTTATAGATAATAATAGAATCGATATTATATTGTTTAATTAAACTATCATATTCAAAGTATTCTTTCAAACTTTCTTTTAGTATATCTGAGTATGCAATACTTCAAAAAAATATTTTTATATATGTAATCAGCTGTTTATATTCTCATTTTTTTTGATGAGGATATTTTTTTATGTTTTTTTTATCTGGAGTTTCTAATATATCTGTAATTTTTGCCTTTAGTAAATATTTTTTTACTAATTTATTTGGCTGTAAAAAATAACAAGTATATCAATTTACTTTGAGTGTCTTGTAAATTGATATATACATATTATATCATGATTCTCAAAGATTTTTTGAAGGAATACCTATTATCTTATTTTTCATTCATTAATAATTCAAATATTAATTTTTTACTCTTCGTAACTCACTCTGCATTAAGTGATATAATCTTATTAGATTGTCTATTTATATCATCTTCTATATTATTTTTATTTTTAATTATTTTTATTATATTTTCATATAATTCTCATTTTTTATATAAAGAATTATATATATTTATTTCTTTGTTTCATCATAAATCAACAGTTAACAAAAAGTTTTTATATAATGAAGCTTCTATCATCGACATTGAATAATTTTCCCGAGAAGGAATAATATAGTATGTTGAATATTCAAGCAATTTATATTTTTCATCTCAATATATCTCTCATTTATATATAAATCATTTTGTGTTTTTTAAATGATCAATTTTTTCTCTAATAATTTCTTCTCATATTTTTCAAATTAAAATAAATTCTATATTATTATTATTACTTAAAACTTTTTCAATTGTATCTAATAAACCATGAGTATTTTTTCTTATTTGCAATCCTCAAATATAAAGAAATCTTTTTTTTGAATAGTCTTTTTGTAAATTATCTATTATTTTTAAATTTATTATAAAGTTTGGAATAATATATTTTTTTATAAAATTAATTTTATAAAATCCCTCAAGTTCTTCTAATAATGCTTTTGAAGGAGATGATATTACATATCATAGATTGTTTGATTTTTTTAAAAATATAGTTTCTAAGAAAATCAATATTTTTTTATAAAATATATTGATAAATCATTTTTTCTTTTCTATCTCTGACGCTAAAAATCATTCAGGAGAATGTAATCTCATTATATGTTGTATGTCTTTTCTAAAAGTAAAAAAATTATATAAAAATAAAGGAGTATGCGTTTCTTGAGTTTCTATAATTCTTATATGATTTTTCTTTATTAATGTTGGTAAAATAAATGATAATTTTACCATAAATAATATTTTTCATATTAATCATTTATTTCTAATAAAAATAGGAATTACTAATATTTTATTTCATACTCTATACTCATTTTTTATAGTATGAGATTTAGATACTATAATTATTTGTTCAATATTTTTTTCGTTATTAAAAATCTCAATTATATTATCAAGATAGTATGCAATTCATCTTTTATATCAAGATAATTGTTGAAATTCAGAAGTTATGTAACAAATATTATTCATTTATTTTTAATATATCTATGTTAAAATTAGTATTTAATTCTTTTATTATTAATTTTTCTTCATTAGGTAAATTATTGAAATCAATTAAAAATTTATCTCAATTCTGAATGTTTAATATTATTGTAGAGTAGTATGTTAAATAAATATTTTTTCAAAACATAGATAGATAAATATCTAATAACTCAGAAGGTATAAATTTATTAATAACTTTATACTCATTTTCATAATAAGTAGTATTTTCTAGTGGGTGAGGTTTAATATATAAATTATATCATTGGAATTTTCTTTGAATTTTTTCTAAATTTCTTAAATAATCACTTTTATTTATCCTTCATTCATCTATTAAATTTTGAGAAAATAATATAATATTGTTATTATTATTTATTATTTTATCTAATCATTTAATATAAGATTTAAATATATTTTCTAAATACTCTTTAGAATCTTTTATTAAGCTTAAATCAATTGCATCTATATAATATTTTTTATTATATAAATAATTTTTTCAAATTTCTCTACGTTTATTTATTTTACAGAATTTTAAAAATAAATTATATATCTTGTTTACTTTAAATTTATTTTCAAATTTATATTTTTTATATATTAATCAATATAAATTATTATTTATTAAAATTAATTCTTTATTTCTTATTCATACTGAATTTATAATTATTTGATTTGATATATTATTATCATCACTAATTATTAAATTATATTTTCTATATTTATATAGATTTATATAACAGTATATATAATTAAAAGGAATTTTATATAGAAAATTTTTAAAGTTATAATTTTCTCAACAACAAACAAAGTATTTAATGTTGTTTTCATTAAATACTTTGTTGTACTTTCACAAATAAAAGAAATTATTTGTATTATTAATAATCAATAAATATTTTTTTATATTAAATTTATTAATTAATGAAATATAATAAATAATATGAAAAACATTATTTATTATAAAAACATAATTTTTATTTTCTTTTAACATAACTATTTATTAATTTTATAATTTTCTTAGTATTATAATCTCATATAATTTTTTTCGAAAATGTTATTATTTTAAATTCAATTTTTGAAATTCTATTTATATTTTTTAATACGAATTTCTTTATTTCTTTATAATTTTCTACTTTAATTTCTGATTTATTATCACTTTTTTTAGCAATAACTCTAATAATATCTCAAAAAGTTTCATCATTTGACTCCTCTATTTTTAAAATAGTAAATCAGTTAATTTTAAGTAAATTAGATAGACTTATCTTAGAAAAATTATATAAATGTGCTATGTTAATCATTCATATTCAAGACCAATTTCAAAGTACATTGGGGACTTCAATAAATAATAATCAATTTTCTTTTAATTTTTTATGATTTTCTTTAATTATATGATTAATATCATATATATGTTCTAGTACATGAAAATGTGAAATTATATCAAAATAATTATCTTTTAAAACAACATTTTCATATATGTCATTTTTAATATTAATATTTTTTTCATTTATTGCATAGTTTGCGTAATCTCATGTTGGCTCAATTCCAGTTTCATCTATATTATAAAATTGTTTTATTAACCATAAATAACTTCATTCTCAACTTCATATTTCTAAATATTTTAATCAATCTGAAAGGTAATCATTAATAAATGATATTCTTTTAGATGCTCTTCCAATAAACCTTAAAAAATAATCTTCGTTTGGAGTTCATATTGATTCATAATATTTTCTATAATCATTTTTATAAAAATTATTAAGGAAATCTTTATCAGGCAATGGATTTGTCATTATGAATCAACATTTTTTACAAATAGCAGTATTAATTTTGAATCAATACCTGTCTTTATCTGTAATAATTGAAAAATCTATTCATTTACAAATTTTACAATTATCTTTTATTTCATTTAATTTAATTTTCATTATTTATTTTTGCAATTAATATAATTACTTCGGCATTAACTTTATCTTCATTATTTTCAATTTTGTATATTCATCACATTTCTCAATGATTATTTTTTACCATAATATCTCATGAATTCTGTTTATATGAGTCAATTATTTTAAATCAATTTTGTTCTAATTTATTTCTAAATTCTTCATAATTATAATCTTGAAAATGATGTTCAGTTAATCACCACTTGTTAGGAGATGAACAAAAAAATAATCAATCATTTTTTAAATGATTTTTTAAATTAATTAAATATTGATTAACTAATTCATCTGTAGGTAAATGTTCTATAGTTTCAAAACTAATTATTTTATCGAATTTATCTTTTAATTTAATGTTACTTGCATCTCCTTCAATAAAATTTATATTTTTTTCTTTATGATATTTATTTGCATATTTTACAGCAAAATTTGATAAATCTACTCAAAATATTTTACTATTATTTTTAGCTAAATAATTACTTCAATATCAAAATCCACAAGCTATATCAAGAATCACATCATTTTCATTATATATATACTTATTTGCAAATATATACCTGTTGTAATGGAAAGCTCTTCTGAATCAGTTATACATATTTAATGATGCATCCATATGTTCAGCTTTTTCCTTTATTAATTTAATAGCATCAATTATATTTATTTTTCATCTAGCTATAGTAGGCAATATAGATATAAACATTAACATTGATATATAAAGATTGTACATTTTTATTTTTTAAGTATTAATTCTAATTTTTCTAAATCTTCTTTTGTGTCAATTCATATACTATCAAATGTTGTTTTAATAATTTTGATTTTATATCAATTTTCTAATATTCTTAATTGTTCTAAACTTTCCATTTTTTCTGCAAATGTTTGTTCCATTTGTACATACTGTAACAAAAAATCTCTTTTGTAAGCATAGAGTCATAAGTGTTTTTTATAGTCTTCTAATTTTAAGCTATATTCTTCTATATTCGCAGTTCTATCAAAAGGTATAATATTTCTAGAAAAATATAATGCCATTCAATTTTTATCTGTAATAAGTTTTACATTATGAGGTTTTCTAACTTCTTCTAACGAATTAAAATGAGTATTAGCTGTACACATAACGGTAGTATCATCACTATTAATAATTCAATCTATTATTTCATTAATTGTTTCAGGATCTACTAATGGTTCATCTCATTGAATATTTAATACAACATCATATTCAGGATACATAGAAGCAACTTCAGCTACTCTATCGCTACCCGTGATATGTTTATTAGAAGTCATAACTGTATTAGACGTAAATTTTTCACATCTAGTAATAATACGTTGATCATCAGTCGCAATTACCACTTTATCAGCTTTTGATTTAACACAAGCTTCATAAGTCATTTCTGATATGGTCTTTCAGTTAGATAATTCTATTAAATGTTTTTCTGGAAGTCTTGTACTTCATAATCTACAAGGTAATACAATTAATACTTTATTTGTCATATTTTTTTATTTATCTAATATTATACTTCTATAAAAAAATGATTGCATCATTTCTGGAGTAAATTTTCATCTATAAAAATCATTACAGAACCAGTTTATGAATTCTTGATAATTTTGAGGTTGAGATATTGCATTTATAAATAATTTATCATTTATAACTTTCGAATCATTAATATTACTCATTTCAAGTATAGTAACTACTTTTATACTTGATTTAATTATTATTCATTCTGGTCAAAATATTTCAGCAATAATTGCCTTGTTAGATTTTTCTCATCAACTTAAATTAAATGATTCAATTACTTGAGTATTTACACTGTCTACAGCATTAAATAAGTGTAAATTTCAATTTACTTGCAGCTGACTAGATAACTTTGTATATATACCATTCTGACTTCTAATTATTTGTGCAATATTATTTCCATATTCTTCAAATAAATCACCTAATCTAGTCTCTTTTAAGGAATTATTATCTCATAATATCGGATGATATTGATCTTTTATTTTATCCATACTTTATATAAAAATATATATATATATAATACTTTTTTTTCAATAAAAAAAAAGATATTATTAGTTTTAATGTTAAAAACTATAATTTTTATTTTATCTTTTTGATTTCCATAAACAATCACTTAAATGTTGATAAATTTATAATTACAAAAATTACAGACCATAATAAAAATGTAACTAATAATAATATAAAAGAATCTATTCTAGAATAATTTTGTACATTAGGTATAATATATATATGTAAACATATTCATATTGATCACATAATAAGAATATTTTTTAAAATATTCTTATACTGAAATATAATTAAGTAATCTTTTCTTAATGCAATTTCTGAAAGCACAAAAATTAATAACCATCATAATCAAGTAGCTAATGCAGCTCAATTAACTCATAGACTATTTATTAAAAATATATTCATAAAAAAATTAAAAATTACAGCTATAAATATTATTTTAACTCTTTCTTTAACTTTTCAAATGCTCGCTAGTATACTAAAATTTATTTGAAGTAAGAAATTAAATACTAGTAATAAAATAGAATATTGCAGTATGTTTCATGATTCTATAAATTTCTCTCAAAATAATGTATAAGCAATTATTTTAGCAAATATAAAAAAGAAAATATTAAACATTATTCAGATTGCAATGAAATTTTTTGTAAAAATATTTTTAACCAATTGTATCTTTGTTATATCTCATTTTCAATGCATTTCAGATATAACAGGAAATAAGAATACAAAAATTGGTCAAATTAATACAAAAGGGATAGTTATAATTGAAAGGTAATTAGTATAATATCATGCTTCATGTGTTCATAAAAAATATATAATCATTTGCATATCCATTTGTCATAATAAAGAAGATGCAGATGTACCTATCACTACTAAGCCTGAGTATTTAAGAATTTTTTTAATAAAAGTACTATTTTTAGTAATACTTATATTGTTTAAATATTTTTTATAATAAACCTTTATGAAAATAATTATAGCAAATACTATTCAAAGATATAAACCAATAAGCCAAGAATAACTATAATTTAAAAGTGTTGATTTATCGCTCAAAAAAACATAAATAATACTTAAC
>JAWUYB010000035.1:0-27922 GCA_034111025.1 Candidatus Altimarinota bacterium
ATCCATTACAAAATAATAATACCATTGTTATAAAAACTGAAGTTATTAGTCATTTTTTAGATAATATAGGGATAAACTATTGCTTTATAGAGGTATAAAATACATTTTTAAAAAAAGTCTGAAAAATTAATGTTGTGTTAATGTCTTATGAGTATAATGGTTACAGGTTAGGAGGAAACTTTCTGTTGTTATATGGAAAAAGAGAGAATTATAAATTCTCTCTTTTTATTTGTCTAAAAAAATATACTCATTTCTGAGTATATTTTTTATTTCATAGGTTGAGATAATAATCAATTAATGATATCTCTTGTAAATACATTTCAAGAAACGTTTAATCCAAGTTTATCAGATGCAAATTGTTTTACTGCTTGAGCTGTTATTTCTCAATAATATCAAGTGGTTACATAATCAAAGTATCATTCACGAAGAAGTATCTTTTGTAAATGAGTTACATCTTCATTGAAATTTTCAAGTTGTAATTCATTATCAAAATAATATACATCTCAATAAATTCATTGTGTTCCTTTATCTGTATTAGTTTCTTCTGTAATAATAGGAGTTTCAATACTGGTACTTTCTTCTTTTTTTTCAGAAATCATATTTTTAGGAATCAATACTATAGATTCTTGTGAGATTATTTCCTTATTATAAATTGGTATAAATATTCTTGCTTGTTTGAGAGCTTCTATACGAGCATTTTCTAGTTTATCATATTCAAAGAATATAGTTAAATGAAGTATGAAATCATTGTAAGCAGAGTTCGCTGTGTTATATTCTTCTTGAGTAATAGAATTTGTAGTAACTAGAATATTTAATTTTTTTTCAATTTTAGATCTTAAACCTGTAGTAGCTTTTTTAATAAGATCATTATTTGGAACAAAATAGTTATTTATAACCGTGATATATTTTGTTTTTAAATCTTTTTCAGCACTAAATGCTGTTGCTATAACTTTGAGATTTGTAATTACTTTATTCTTATCAGATATATTTTTCGTGAGCACATATTGTTCGAGTGCTATAAACATATTATAATGAGCTTGAGCATAAGAGTTATATTGCTTTGCTATATCTACATCAAAACTATTGAAATACTCAAAATATGTCATATTTGGCTCAAATTTTAGATAAAATCTATGAGCAAGTTTTTCAATAGCTGATATTTGTAGTTTTTCGTTTAATTTTTCTTCTAAATTTATAAAATTGAGTGTTTCATCGAGAATTGTTTCTGTTTCTCATAACTCAGATATTTTCTTAGGATTTTCTTCTAAGTACCTATTTTGAATAATTATATAGTATCAAAATCTATCACTAGAAAATGTAATAGTATTTCTTTCTGAATCCATAATATAGTCTTTGTTATCTATCCTTTTCCAGCCATCATCTAAATTATTTAAATGATATATATGAACTGGATAAAAGTTAGCAACTCTTTTTAATAATAATTCTAATTCAACTGGATTATTTAATGAACTATCTATACCTAAATTTGGATTAAATTGATATAAACCAGCAACTTCACCAGAAATTATTTCTTGATCATTAATTATTATGAAATCTTTTGTTATAATATCAGATTCATCTAATTGAATGACAGGGTAAAATACTTTATTTTGTTCTCACTCATAATTTAATATATGAGTATTTTCTCATATTGATATTTCTGATATAGAATTTTTATTTACTTTTAATTCTATAGTTTGACCACTAGAAGTAAGTATATTTTCTTGATTGAGATTGAGAGTTCATACTCATTCATTTATTCATGACTTTAGTCTAGATATTTTTGTATGAATTTTAGTTAAATATCTCTCTAATTCATAGTTTGTATCTCTTCAAATTGATCAACCACCTCAACCTCAACCACCACCACCACCTCAACCTCAACCTCAACCACCTCAACTAGATGGAGTTCATAGAATCACAGCTGCTGAAGTCAATCACATGATATTTCCAGCTATATCAATAACTTGATTATTGAATTCTATCGTATAATTTCATTGTGAAAATACTGTATCTGGAGTAAAAATAATAGTATTTTTATCTGTATTAAGTGTATGAGTTCAACTAATATTTGAAGAAGAAAATTTAACGGTTAATCAAGATATATCAGCTTCTCTTACTGGTTCTATAAAATCAAATTCTAAAGTTCCAGGAATCGTAGTCAGAGTAGTTGTTCATCAATTATAGATAATATTATTAATTGTAGACAAATAAGGTGAAGCATGATCTTCTATAACTCATAAATTATATATATCAGAATCAAAACTATTATGTATTGTTGTTATATTTAAATCTGGAGTATTCCCAGAATGAAATATACTATCATCAAATGAAATAGTAGCAGTATCATCTCAGGTTTTTGTAAAAACTAAGTTTATAGCAGTATTATCATTATCAGAAATAATTAAGTTACTCGTCTCTATAATATTTGATCAAATATCTTGGTTGAGAGTAATATTATAGCCATCAATATATCAATCTAAATTTGAATCTAAAGATTGAGCTTTGATTATTCTAATGAGATTATTTACCTCTAAATTTACAGAATTATTACTTGTTTTTAATGTGTTGTCAGTTAAATTTTGTAGAGTATATGATATATTATAATCTCCATTACTTGTATTATTTGTAATATAATTTGCAGTCACTATTGCATTACAAGGACTTCATCAATTTGGAGTATATGTATAAATAAAAGTATTATTTTGAGCATTAATATCTTTTATATTGGTGCTACAAGTATCAGAATTGATAGTATATCAAGTAGCTGTTAAATTATTCGGCAATCAACTAATAATAACTTTAAAATCATCGTTAGGTTCTGATGAGTCAGGAATAATATTCATTCTAAGATTAAATATATCAGAGTTTCAACTCACGGTAATATCATCTCAAAAAGATATATTTTCGAGTCTTTTTATAGAAACTGAATTACTAATAAAATCAGCATGAGTAATTCAAATACTCATAGTGATAATTAAAGTAAATATGAGATTGTGTATGATCTTTTTCATAATAAACAATTATTTAATTATTGTAAAATCCATGTTATCTATTTGTATAATATTATCTGTAGTCATAATATTAAAACTATAAATTCCTGTATCTAATTTCTTATCTATTTTTACACTCATAACTTTATCATTGATTATATCAAAGTCAGTTTTTTCTAATATAATATTATTATTTAACTGTAAGGAAATGATATCAGAAAATCCATTTCATTGTAATACTATATATGAATCTTTTGAGTTATTCACTTGATTAGGTGTAATGTTTGCTATGTTTATTTTTTCATTATTATATTCAAATGACATTTGAGTATCAAGAGGAATAATACTTCACTGTAATGGTTGAATAAAAACAAAATAATTTCATGAATCAAAAGTATTTTGCTTTATTAATATATATGCAACTCAATCTTTGATATTCGGACTAAAAGAATAACTTCATATGTTTAAGAATTTAATTTTATCAATATCTCTTCAAGAAATTTCTAATAAATTATTTATATTAGAATTGAAAGCATTTTTATTAAAAATTAATCATGAAAAATCGATTTTTTCATCAATTATTTTAGGAATAATTTCTATTTCCATATCTAGATTATCATCTAAAATACTATCTATATTAGTTTCTTTTATATCTTCATCTTTTGTTACTGTTTCAAATCATTGATTTTCTATTTTATCATCTTCTTTTACTACTTTAATTCATTGATTTTCTATACTATTAGTTTCTTCTTGAATAATAGGAATATTTTTCAAATTACTATTATGAGTATTACTTGAAATAATATCTATTAAATTACGTAAGTTTTGTTCTCATTTATTGCTATTGTTTTTTGCAATTCATGAAATTTTAAGAGGAGTATTTTGATTTATTGAAAAATTAATTTTATCAGCAATGATTAAATCATCTTCTCATATACTGATACTTAAAATTTCAAATTCTTCTCTTAAAACACTTAAATTTATTGATATATTATTTCATCAAGCATAATCTAGAATGTAATATAATTCTATTTTATTTCATATAACATATGGGACTTCTTTTTGTAGCGGACTATCCCAATTCAGATTTTTAATCAGGCTATCTTTTACAGAGTCAATTTTTTCAGGGCTATTATATATTCTAAGATAAGAAAATATACTTAAAAATAATATTATAAATATTATAAATATATATTTTTTATTCATAATTTTTTATTAAAAAATATATAGATCAATTTCTTTCACCGTAATAGGATTTATTCCATCATTCAGAGTGATTGTTATTTTAGAAGCTCATAACTCTGAAACTTCATTGCTTGATAAATATGTAAAGTTTATGAAAGCTTCACTATTTTGAAGTTTAGTGGCATTTGTAATAGTTCAACTTATTGGAGAATTAGCTCAATATTCAGGAGTAATAGTATATGTAATATTATCTCACTCTATATCTTTGAGCTGTATTGAAAATCATTGGACTACATTTTGTCACATGACAACTGGTGAAAAACTCGGAGTTATTGAAACTATTTCTGGTTGATTGTTTACTATACTTACATTGGCAGAAACATTTACCTCTTTAGCAAAAGTAAATTGAATCAGAAATAGAGTTATAAGTGAACTTATAACTCATTTGCATGATTTTTTTTTGATAAAATTAGTCATAATAATTGAAATTATTTAGTATTTTTCATTTCTTCCATGATTTTTTTTCTCATTTCTTCTTCTTTATTACTAGAATTTTTAGGTCTAACAATAATGAAATAATATGTTCAAGAAATCAAAATAATTACGAGTATCCCAACTAAAATATTATTTACTCAAATATATTTTTCTTCATATATTACAAAGAAAGTATTAGAAGTTCTTAACTCTTGTTTTTTATTATCTTTTCATTCAAAATAGAGTGCATAGTTTGCTGTAATAGGTTTTGTTACTATTCTTGATTTTATTGTTTGATAAAATTTTATAAACTTTTGTTCTTCACTTGTTTTATCAATATAGTATTCTGTTAAATTTTTGAATTTAACTTCTTTTTGACCTGTAGTTTCATTTAATACTGTATAACCAAATCATTCCCAGTTAGAAATAAACCTTCTATCTGAATCTGGTAATACATTTCATCCACCTTCATTTACAGGAATATAATCAACGACTTTTTCTCAAATTAAAGCTCCTGCTGGAGATATAATTTTTTCTTTTCAAACTTTTTTTAACAGGTTTCCATCTTCATCAATTAACTCAATTTTACCTTTTGGTTTTAGATGAGTGTTTCAAGAGTTATTAAACATAGTTGAAAATGCAATAGGGAAGTTATCAAAAGATTCTTTTGATAAAAATGCATTACCTTTTTTATTTCATGTTGTTAATTCTGTAAATTCTCAAGCTACTTTTACTTCACCAGGAACATCAATAAGTAATAATACTCATAATCTTTGAATAACTGATAATTGTACTCATTGTTCTGCTTCTGGACCAAAAAAGATAACACCATAATGACCTCCTGGTTCACTATTTTGAGGAACATTCACTGTGAATCTAATTTGTTTTGATTCTCAAGCAGCTAAAGTAATACTTTCATTTTCAAGATCTATCCAGTTAGTAAGACTTAATTCTGGATTTGGTAAATCTTCAGGTTTTATAAATCTAGGGAACCCTGAATCATCACCAGCAATAAAATCTTCCTTTGCTGAATAAAGAGTTATAGCAGTATCACCATCATTTTTTATTTTGATAGTTTTTATAGCTGAGGATCATTGTTCGATATTAATTTCATATTTTAAAGGTGAAATAGAAATCTCTGCAAAAACTGGAGAGATAAAGAAAAATAAAATGAATATTGAAAGGAAAAATTTAAGCATTTGTAAGAGAATAATTATAAATTTAAATTATGTTATATTATAATGATTTTCTTAGTCTTTACAAGAAAAAAACTCTCTAAAAATTAGAGAGTTTTTTTCTTGTAATATTACATAATTTTTTCTATTAGAAAGAACCTGTAAGTGAATATATAACTGTGTCAGTATATGCACCAGTTTCTTGTAAAGCATCTATTTTAGCTTTATAGGTAACAGTTGTTACTTGATCAATAACTGCACCAGGAGCTGAACTTAAATTTGTTCCACCATCAGTCATAGGACTAACAACTTCAGCAGTTAAAGCATAAACTCAATCAACTGCACCAGCAGCAGAAACTCCACCAGCAGCACCAGCTGAACCAGCAGCTACAGTTGCTTGAATACCGTAACCAAAGTTACTATCTAAATCAGTTGAGTTAACTGCAACAGCAGCAATAACGTCTTCAGTAGCAGCAGAACCTTTATTTAGGCCATTTGTTGAATTTGCAACACTTAATTGATACCCAGCAGAAGCATTTGTATTTACTGTAATTGCAGTTGTAGTAGCTGTAGAAATTGTACCAGCAACTAAATCTCCAAATGCTGCACCACCACTAACTTTCATAGTCAATATAGGTAATACATTAGCAGTAACCGTTACTTCATTCGCATTTCAAATAATGAAAATTGAAGAACCAAATTCACCATTAGTAGTAACAAAAGATACTGAATAAATACCAGTAGCTAATGCTCCATGTTCAGTTGTATTAACAGTAAATGTAGTATCTGCATTTTCAGTTACATCAGCTACATCAACATCTGTTAATCCTACACCATCTTGGTCTGTAACTTTTAAAGTTGTAAGTACATCAGCTGTAAAATCAGCAACTCAAGTAACAGTAACAGTTATCGTATCTACATTATCATAAGATGATGTAGAAGCTTGAGCAGCAGCATTTACGTTTAATGCTAATCCTCCTAAAATACTAAACATTGCAATAGTAGCCAATGCTTTTTTAATTGTAACTTTCATAAAAAAACTCTTAAAAAATAAAAACACTGTTAATCAATTTCTATCTGTAATAGATTTTAATTAATAGACTATAGTATTATACTTATATATTTTAATTAAGTCAATACTACTTTTAATATTATGTTAAAAACTTTTTAATTTATATATTGCCTTATTATAGATATTAATTAATAATTATTTATTAGGCTATATTTTATGTTTTTAGAATATTTTCAAGGTTCTTGCATAGAGTCAGTTTTAACTCATAATTTAAGCTTATATGTATAAGTTTTTAGTACGCCATTTGTATCGATATTCTTAGAAATATTATTAATATTTGAACCATCTATTTGAGAAATAGTCGATGAATAATTATTAATAGATCAATTTTCATTTTTATATAAATCAAAACCAAATCCATAGTTTCAATTATAATCTCAAATATTATTAATTCATTGTGTAAATAATCCAGATTTACTTTGAGATATATTAAATCAAGCTCACAGAGTATTTACAGTAAGAGTTATTTCTCAAGTTGAAAATTGTTCTAGTGATGGAGTAATATCTCATATATGGATATTTCATCAAGTTATTTTCATTGAAAAATTATCTATATAAAATACTATTTCCTCATTAATTATGTTCCCAGCATTATCTGAAATACTAAATTGTGTTCTATATCTTCAATAATCTAAATCATCAAGTATATATATAGATCTAGAATTATTAATATCATTACTTGTAATATCAGTTCAACTTGTATCAGATCAATAACTACTTCAATTCCACTTTTGTAAATTTATTAGAGCGGTTGCTGAGTTTACTCAAACTCCAGCATCAGAATAATTAAATCTAATATGTCATGCTATTGGTAGTAATTCATTTTGATTAGGGAAGTAACTATCAATATTTGGAGCTAATCAATCAAATACATTAGCAATACCAGGAGTTCAATTAATAGTAGTATTATCAAAACCAGTAGAAGTTTCAGCTGTATACCAACTTGAAGCTAAACTTCCATCACCAGGATTTATTTTTCTTTCCATAGATTTAGGAGTACTATTATCTCATGCCGGCCAAATATTTGCAATTGCTGTATCGTATGTAGTGATTCCATCACTGAGTACCAAGTTATTTTGAGAAACACTATTTAAATTAATAGTATTGTCAATCAAGTTAGGAGTTACATTTAATAAACTTACTCACGATGATTTTTTTGCTATTAAATAAAATCAATTTCAAACTATGTTTCATGAATTAATAGTTAAATCAATTCAATTTCAACCAGCATTTTCTATTAGCCATCCAGATATATCTATACTAGAGCTTCATAGGTTTTTTAATTCTATATATTGATTATCACTATTACTAGAGAACATTACTTCATTCAATATCACTGAGGCAGAAACAATAACTCTGTTATTATTTGAGACAGTTGGTGAAATATTTGTATTATTATCTGATAGTGATCAAGTTTTGATTCAAATTTTTGATGTTCCAGCAGTAAGAGCTGTTGAACCAGCTCAAAGTGTAACTTTTAGCTCATTAGCTGAAATAATACTCGTTGTTGCTGATCATCATAGAATTCATCAAAGAGTAATTTCAAAATTATTACTACTTCCTCATGCACTTGTATCTATAGATCAAACATTTATATCTTCAGAAAATGTAATATAAATAATATCATCTACTACTCATACTCATACTTCGTCATATCTTGCACCTGTAATAACAGGTCAAACCTTATCATCTGCAGCTGTTGTTCATAATTCATTAGAAATGATATTATCTGATACATCTCATAATGAAGAATTACTAACTACTCTGATATTTGGAGTAACACTTGTATCAGATACAGTTTTTTCTATGATGTCTAAAGTAAAGATATTATCATTTGCAATTCAAGTTATATAGCTGTTTACAGTGTATCATTCAACTGATATATTTGTACTAGTGAAAGTATCATTTAAATTTTCACTTGTTGTGATAACTATTCCATCTATTTGACCATTACTATTACTATCAATAGTTACTTTTGATAATAATTTTGGTTCTATTATATCATCAGATATATGTGCTGTAAGTGTTGAAACTTTATTTCCAGATGAATCTCATAAATTTGTTCATGTATATTCTATATTGAAAGCATTATCTGTATCATTATCATCAGTTGTTTCATTAAGGGTGAAATCTAATTGTGTTCAAGATACTCAAATAGATGAAACAGTAGTTCCAATTGATAAATTTCAAATACTAAATTCTCATAAATTTTCTCCTATAATATTTTCAGAATAATTTAATCTAATGGTATCAGCTTTGTAATCACTATCTAAATCAAGCGTTTGAGTTGATAGTTTGATAGGTTTTGCTTTATCATCAAGAGTCAGGTTTGAAAAACTTTCAACTGTGTTTCAAGCAGAGTCAGAATATATAGGAGTAGATAAATCTAGTGTTAAGCTGTTACTTGATGTATCAAAATTATTAGATTCTCATAAAAACAGGTGAATAGTATTTCAACTTATAGATAATGAATTAATACTCATTCATGATAATATATTATCTATATTCCAACCAGAAATAGTTGTATTATTATTGAGTCATTCAGAATAATTAATTTCAATTTTATCAAGCTTTCAGTTTGAATTATTATCAAATACTTCTATGTCTAACACTCTTGGAATTGCTTCATCGGAAGAACTCATAGTAGCTGTATTTTCTAATTTTCTTCCAGATAAGTCTCCAACACTTGTTCAAGTATATCTCAGAGTTGGTGTATCTCATGTATCTCAAGTTTCATTAAATAACAATAATATTTCATCATCATCTGTTGATGCACCAGTAGAAACACCTATGGGTATTATAGTTCACCCATCAATACTAAAATCTCAAAATATAATACTTGAATCATCTATATTTTCAGAAAATCTTATTTTTAAAGCATTAATTTTTCAGTTTGAAATATTATTTTCAATAGTTTTAATAGTATCAATTGTTGGGTTTGTTGAATCTATACTAAAAGCATCTGAATTTTGAAATGTTACATTTCATGCATTGTCTGTTACTATTATTCTAATCCTTGCATTATTTGTATCTATTGATGGAATAGTATCCCAAGAGTAGCTTCAATTATTTATTAAAGAATCAGCAATTAAATTATAACTTGCTCAGTTAAAATATTCTAACTGAATAGGATTAGCTATTAATCAAGATACTCAATCTGTAATTAAAGTGGTATTCCAAGAAATGGTAATATTATCTCATCCTGCAAACATTGATCATGCTGTTGGTCCAGTAATTGTATCATTTCATATTATTGGTCAACTAGAATCTTTTGTAATGGTTATACTAGAGTTAGTAGAATTATTTATTTTAAAAGCATTATCATTAGATATTACAGTAATATCATAATCTTGTCCATCATTATCTCAGATAGGAAGAGTAAAATTATAACTCCAATTTAGATAATTATCTGAAGTATCAGTAAGTAATGATTCAATACTATTAACAAAACTTGTACCATCCCAATAATCGCTTCATTTTTTTATTTGAATATATACTGATGATATTCAAGAATCAGTATCAGAAGATGTTCATTCAAAAGTTATATCACTTGATATAAATATTCAATCACTATTTGAAATATTTACACTCGGGCTAACTATATCTCAAATATAATCTACGAATGTTGAAGTTGTAAGATTTCAAGCTTCATCAATAGCATACATTATCATTCTATATTCATAACTATGAATAATAGTAGGTGATATTGTAGTTGTTATAGAATCACATGAATTATCTGTTCATAATAATATAGAATCAGAACATAAAATATTATTAGTAACTGTTCAAGTAAAACTAGTTCCATTCCAATATGTTCAGTCTGTTTTATTTTCAAAAGAATAGTAGACATTGTCCATATAATCATCTGAAGATATTAGAGTGAGATTGAATCAAGAGTTATTTATATATTTTCAATTTTGAGGAGTATTTCAACCATTTCAAGCAAAATTAATATTGAGACTTGGATTAGTTGAATCTATTATAAAGCTTGAATCTGATATATCATTATTAGAATTTGTAACATTATCAACAGCAATTAATTTTGTAAAAACTTGTGAAGAGTTAATGCTAGGAAGAGTCCATAAATATATTCAATCATTCGATTCGTTTGTAGATATTTGATTATAGTTAGATCAATTATCACTGGAATATTCAAGTGTGATTGGATTAGTAGATAATCAACCAGCATCTATAATTCAAGAATCATTCCATATAAGATTTATCGTTTCACCACCTTTATAAATACCTCAACCATTTGGTGACATAATAGTATTATTTGGAACTATCGGAGCATTTCTATCAACAGTAAAGTTTAGATCAGAGGTATCTATAGAAACATTTCATACAAGGTCAGTTGCTTTTAATTCTATAGAATAATCATTATCTGAAGTTACAGATGTTATATCCCATAAACATGAACCTATATTTACTCAACTACAAATAGATCATTGGTCAATTAATCATTTTACTATATGAATATCTACAGTTGATAATCATATAGTATCACTTACATTTCATGTGTTCCATGTAATAGTTACTCATGTTCAACCAACAGTTTCTCAACCATTTGGATAAGTGATAGCATTACTTGTCACAACTGGATTATTTTTATCAACAGTAATAGAAACAAGTTTATTTCTTGTATTTATTCAACTGGTATTATTTGCTATTATATCTATTTGTCTCACTCATTCAGAAATACTTCCAGCATATCATAATATGAATCAGTAAGTAATAGTATTTCAAACATAACTACATGTTATTCCTGCAGTAGGAGAACTACAAGAAACTGAAGTATCTCAAATATTTCAAGTTAGTGCTGATAAGTCAGCTGTTATATTATTAATATCTGTATTGAGTATATCAACTTCTATTTCGACACTATTTCAATCTTTTGCGTAAGAAGTATTTGATAAAATAGTATCAGTGATGCTATCATTAGAAAATGTTGGAATATTAGAATTCACAGAGAAATCGTCACAAGTTGATGTCGAACTTTCATTTCAAATATTATCTATAGATTTAATATTCCATGAATAATCTCAATTTATTAAACTAATAGATTGACCAGTAATAGTAACTCAAGAAAATGTAGAATATGGAATAGAACATGCATTTCATGAAAACAACTCTAATGTATAATCTCTAATACCTGAACCGTTTCAATTATCATCTAAACTTGGAATCCAAGTTAAGTCAAAATCAGAAGATCACTCTAATATTAATTCATTTTGAATAGGTGTATCAGGAGAACAATTATCAAATCATATATTAGATATTGTTGAAGAAGATCTTGTATTTCACGATGAGTCTTCTCATATAAATTGAGCTGTATAAGTTGTTCAACATGTTAATAATACTTCATTTGAATTATTGTTTGAATCTATTTGAATAGTTGTACTATGAACTCCAGCTAATAATAAACTAGAGTTAGTTATATTTGCTTTATGAATTGAAATATCAGTATTTCAACTTGCCCTCAGAAATTGAATATATGTATTTCATGAAACTAAGTCTTCTCAAGAAATCCAAGAAACATCTAAATTATCATTATAATAATTTCAGTAAACTGGAGCTGTGTTATTTGAAAAACTAGAAATATCAGGAGATTGTTTATCTGATATACTTACTCAGTTTATTAGGTTATTATATCAACCTACTGAACTATGAAGAGCTCATGTTCAAATTGTTAAATTTGTTCCAGTAATCGAAGTATTTCAAAGACTAGGAATATTTACTATTATATTTTGTCATGAAACAGAATCTATAGAAGTAGCTGTTTTGTTTCATCAAGCATCAAAACTAATTAATGACTCATCGTGTGATCATAGAACTGTATCGAGACTAGTATCTGTATAGAGTTTTAATTGAGTATCTGAAATAAATTCTGCAGATATTATAGAGGCTTGTTCGATACTATCTGATACAAGAGTTGTAATTCCAGATTCTCAAGCATCTCATAGTTCTCAAGACCTTCCCATAATTGCAATATATGCTTTATACGAACCTCAATTAACCAATGTATCTCAATCAGAATCTATTGTTAAACTCTCATTTCAAATATAAGATCCAGATGAAGAATCAGCAATTAATGAAATATAATTATGAGTTGATGTATTTAAAGTTGTTGAAGAAGGGAGTAAGTATATTCTCCATGATTCAAAATAAGCAAAACTAGAACCAATAGAACTATTCCAATCTATTTTGATATCAATTCAATTGAGTCAGTTATTGTCTATATCATTGTCTATAAATCAAGTTACTTCTCATGCCATAGTTGGAGTAGGAGGTACTTTATTTACTGATCCAGAAGTACTAACCTCATTGTTAGCATTATCTCTACAATAAACAGTTATTGTATTTGTTCATAGTTCTAAATTTGTATGAGGAATTGAAGTATTTACTTCTGTATCAGCTATAGTATTTGTATAATCCACAACTACAGTTGTTCATGAACCGTTTGAAACTTCTATTTTATATTCTCAATCTTCATTACATGTATAATCTAAGGATACATTTTGAGTAGTTATATTTGCAGTATAGCTAAGTAAATTGATAATCGGATTAGTAGTATCTTTTGTTATATTAAAATTATAAGAACCAATATCTCATAAACCATTATCTACACAAGCAAATATATTATTGTTTCATTCTATTAATTTAGAACTATCAATGAGAATATTTTTTACTGTTGATCAACTATAAACAGTTGTATCTTCAAATATTTTATTAATATCTGTTTCTGTACAATTATCTAATACTACTTTTGAATCACCACTTTGATTTGCTGAAAAAGAAAGAGTAGTTGAAGTTTCTCATGGACCTCAAATATAGTCATCTACTATACCTAAATCTGTAATATCAGGTGCTCAAGGAGATTCTACTGTGATTGATAAAGAATCAGTTTCTCATGATTCTACAAAATTTGAGTCACTCGTATCAATAGAATTTCCATCTTCATCAGAAAATGAAAAATCGCTATGGTTAAAAACCTTCGTTCATAATCAAGCTAAAGTTGTTATTCAAGATTTTTTAAATATTGCAGTTTTTCCATCACCTTCACAAGAATTATAAATAAGTGGTTCAGTAGATGACAAACCTAATAAACTTAAATCAGCAGTTACATTATTATTATCAATATTTGTACATCAGTTATAATCTTTTACTTTTACAAATAAATCTACTGATTCAGCTCAATTTCATTTAATAGTTGTTGTTGTAACACTAGATTTTTCAAAATATTTATCAATAATATGGGGTTTTACATTCACATAGATATTTTTTGAACTACTTGATCAAGGTACTGAACTAGAATCTGATACTTTTTCTGCATTAAATGAAACATTTACAGTGTTTGTATATGAAGTAATAGTATCTGAAATTTCAAATGCGGATTGAGCGTTTGAAATTTTTTTCAGCATCAGAAATTGTCAACTTGTGACATTTGTGTTTGAAATCGGTGTATCAAGTCAAGTAGAAGAAGAATAATCTCAAGCAGGAATAGGATTAAATGTATCTACTCATTGTACTTGAGCTCTTTGATCTGTTCAAGAATAGTTAAATACTCAATTGTTATTGAATTCAACTTTTACTCTCGCATTTTGAATATCTTCTCATATATTATTTGTGGAATATGCTGTGATAGTGAAAGTATCATCAGGATTAAAATAAAAATCTGAAGAACTAGAACCATTTATTTGAAACGTAGAAATATCTAAGTCAGCATAAACTGAATTAAAAGGAAAAAATCCTAATAAAATTGCTATTATCAAAAAATTTGAGAGTATTTTTTTCAACATATTTTCCTTTTTTTAGTTATAACTTATTTATATATTATAGTTCTTTGAAAGCCAATAATAATACTTTCATGAAGTATATAAATATTTAATATACTTTAATGTCAATAACTCAAATATATCCTTTATATGTAAACAAAAGTGATATAAAGTTCTTTTATAACTTATTAATTATTCAAATAAAATAATCTAATTATATAGAGAAAATTCTTTGTTTTTCTGACAAAAAAACTTATTTTTGTACTAATTATTTAAACAATAACTAAATATTTAAGTATTGTAAAGTCTTATTAAATAAGTAAAATTTATTATAAACTATGTAAAAAAGTAGTAAAAATATATTTATTTGACAAATTATTAAATAAATGTATAATTTACTTGTTTAAATTATATTTATAAAATTAAGTAGGTTATGACTAATATATTAGGAAAGATGAAAAATCAATTAAAATCTATCACTTCATTAACAAATACATCAAATTCAAATAAATTTTGAAAAAAAATTAGAAAGTATAGGTTAGCTATTGTAGCAATACTTTGATTGACAACATGAAATGCGTTAGCAAATAATGAAACTCATGATACAAAAACAATAGAAAAATGAGATTCTGTTACACAAACACTTTGAATAAATATTAATGTTCAAGGTGATTTAAGTATCTTAGGAGTTCCAAATATTTCATTAGATACTGCTGAAAAAGTCATGAATGCGGGATCGGTGGTTACAGCTTTACAATTATTAAAATTAAATAGTGAACCATCAGATAGAGCTGAGTATATAGAAAAGTTATGATTGAATTTAGATCTAAGTATTAATGATAACTGAGATATTACAGATAAGGAAAAAAATAAAGAAGCTAATAATGGATTATATAGAGCTATTGAAAAAAGTATAGAATCATCAATTAAACAATCAGAAAAACAACAAATTGATACTTTAAAAACACTTATTGCAAAACCTTCAAAAATTAATCAACAAGAAGAAAAAATTATTGAAAAAATTAATGAAAATAATATTTCTTTAGATATAAATTCTGCAAACGTTTCTAGTGATGGGAAACAACAAGCAGGATGATCAATTACATCTGATTATTGAAAAACACAAATCAATGTATCTAATAGTAAAAATTCAGGTACAAATATACAAGCAGATCATCTATTTGATAATGGTGTCAAAGTAAAAGTCCAAGATTCTGAATCTAATAGTAATGTTGGATTAGCTACAGAGGTATGAGAAAATGTATATCTATGAGCTCAAGTATGAGATAATCCTGCTGCAACATTTGAAATTAAGAAAGATAAATACTCAGCTTGAGTTCAAGCTGGTAAAGAATGAGTTTGAGCAACTATGTGATATAACGATGAAGATACATCTGTATCGCTTAACAAAACAATTCAATGAGCATCAGCGAGAGCTATCCAACAATTTGATATATTTGGTAATGAATTAGCAGCATCTTGAGCTGTTAATTATAGTAATGCAAAAGAGTTATGATATAATCTATGATTAGATTATTATATGCCTAATACTGCATTTGGTATAGAATATGAAAAATTTTTAGAAAAATCTGAATATGCTCAATTTAAACTGACTCAAAGAGTAAATGATTACTTAATTGCTAGATTTTGAGCGGGTGTATATAAACAACATGGTTTTGAATATAATTTAGAGAGTATTATATGAGGTGATGCACAATTCCCATGAATTATTGATCTAGATAAGAGTTCTCTACCTTCTGGTAAATATAGTGAAAAACAAAATAATGCATTCGCAGAATTACATTATTATTCAAAAGACCAAGCTAACTCTTCAGTAAAATCTGTAAGTGTTAAATTAGCTTATTTTGATATGGCTGCAAATAAATTAGATACTGGTTTTAGAGTTGCTGAAAACAATGAAATAACTATTGTTGATCAAATTAACATTTCTACACTTTGAGCTGAAACAATTACTGCTGAAATTTCATCACAATTTAAGTTATTAGACAACTTGTCTTCAACTTTTTCTGTAGGTTGAAAATTTGTAAATTATTGAGAAACCTATGGTCAAACTGCGGACTCTGAACAATATTTAACATATAAATGAAAAATTTCATATTTACCGACAGAATCATTATTATTACAGGCTCATCATTCAGATCAATGAAATTATCAAGAATCTGGATTATGAATTTGATATGATTTTGGTTGGAAATTAAGTCCTGTTTTATGAGTGGCTCATATAAAAGGTGAAAACATCAAAAGTGATAATGTATTTGGTTTACAATTTAAGGCAGATTTATGAGATGAATTTTATACTAAATCTACTGTTAGATCAACACATAATTCTTCAATGAATGAAACAAAAAGACTTCAAGCTGAATCAAAAATTGTTTACGAAAGAGAACATCTTATGGATTTATATAAAGATGTATGAGAATTATATTATGAATCGAATGAAGATAAATTAATAGGAAAATATAATATCAAAATACCTTTAGGTGTAGCATTAACAGGTAAATTACGTACAAATAAACCGGAATTAGATCAATATTTTGAAGCCAGATGAACAGAGCTTCATATTTTGAATGCTGCAATTTCACTTAAAAAGTATGCTGGTGAAAAAATTGAGATTATAGCAGATCAAGTAGGGACACAAATAATGCATGTAAAATTACCTACATTAGAGGGTTCAACAATCTATAAAACTGAACAACATATATGAAATCTTCATAAAAATAGTGAAAATGAATTCCTATTTAATGATAATAAAATTGAAACTGAATTATATGCAGGGAATTTAAATATTCTTACTGTAAATAATATTTTTAATGGTACAATATTATCTGAGATTATTACAGAAGGGTTTTTGAAAAACCTAATTTCTTCAGAAGTATTGAACTATGTTTCTGATAATATTAATAGTATTAATCAAAAAGAATTATTATTAGATATTCAAAATTGAGAAGTAATTTCTATTTGAGATATTGATAATAATATTAATAGTGCACCAGTTGCAAATGGTAATAAAATTACATTTGAGGAATGAAATAAAAATACTATTTTTAATATGTTCGAAAAAGATCAAGATGATGGTTGAGTTGAAAATTTAGATTATTTTTCTATTAACGGAGAAGAAGTTTCTGAATGAGATACTGTTGAACTAGAACAAGAATGAGTAAAAATTTGAGAATTAATATTATGAGAAAATGGTGAAACTATAGTAATTTTAGAAGATGAAAATTATAATGGTACTATTGAGTTTACTTATGTATCAAAAGATGCTAAAGGTAAAACAAGTAATGAAGCAACATTTGAAATAGAATTCACTGCTGTAAATGATGCACCAGAAATCATTCTAGAAAATATTAATTTAGATGAAGAAGGAATAATAATTATTGCTAAAAAAGATATTGCAGTAGATGTAGACACTGCATTAGAAAATTTAAATTTCCAAATACTTATAAATGGATTAAAAGTAGATACAGAATTTACGTTTGAATGATTAAAAGTAACAGGATTATTAGATCTTGCTGAAAACGATAAAATCACACTTCAAGTAAGTGATGAAGGTTTTGATGTACAAAAAGAAATTTCAATTGTTATTAAAAATATTAATGATAAACCTTTTGCTAAAGATTTTTCAGAAATTATTGAAGTATCTGAAACAGGAGAAAAAAGAATTAATTTAAAAGAAAAAGTATTCTGAGATAAAGATTTACCTTATGGAGATAAGTTAACATTTTCAATTGAGTGAGAAGCAAATACTGCTGACATTGAAGGAGATGAATTAGTTATTAATGGTTTTGATGTAAATGAAGATACTGAATTTACAATTTCAGTTATTGCTACTGATAAAGATGGAGAACAAGTAGGGAATAGTGTTGATGTAAAAATTAATGTAACACCGGATGCTAGTACCGTAATAGTTGCACCAACATTAGAAGGTAAAACACATAATAGTATAGATGTTACAGATGGAACACTTACAGATTTAGATGGAGTAGAAAATGTAACTGTTGAATTATTTAGTGATGCTGGATTAACAATATCTCTATGAACAAATATTAATGGAGTATTTACAGGATTGACTGCAAGTACGACTTATTATGCTATAGTTAAATGAAGCGCAAGAAATGCAAGTACATGATTATATGAAGCAAAACAATCAAATTCATTAAGTATTACAACAAATGTAACTCCAGATGCAGATGCACCAGTAATTACATTAACATGATGAGCAACAGTGGATCTGAATGTATGAGATACATATACGGAACAATGAGCTACAACATTAGATAATGTGGACGGAGCATGAGTATCAATAGTATGATGAGATACAGTAGATACATCTATTCCAGGAGTGTATGTTGTTAGATATAATAAATCAGATTTGGCATGAAATAATGCAATTGAAGTTACAAGAACAGTAAATGTTACAAACACAGCACCAACTGCATGAAATTTTACAACAGCCTCAGCTGGTCAGTCTGGTACAGTACCTAAAGTTTGAGAAATTAATCCTAATATTTCAGATACTGAGCAAGCTATTTCAACTTTAACTGTTAACTCAGTAGTCTGAGAAGTAGGTAAAATTGCTAGTGCTATTGTAAATGGTTCAGGCTGAATTGATTGGACAACTACAAATGATTTTGAATGAAATACAACGATTACTTATAAGGTAAATGATGGATTTTTAAATTCTAATGATGGAACTATTACATTAGCTGCAGATAAAAAAACACCTGTATATTCTAGTAATACAATATCAGGATTAGATACACAAGGACAAACATTCTTTAATCAAACTATTACAGTTACAGATTTTTCAGATTTAACATGAGCTAATATAGAGATTGTAGATTTTTTCACGAATTTACCCGTTGGTTGAAATATTACAAATTTAAGATATTCAGGAAAAACAGTTACATTTGATGGAGATTTACCAAGTTGAGTAGAGGATGTTAAAATTAGAGCTACGTTTACTGATGCTTATTGAAATACATCTACTTTTACTGATGTTGAGAGTTTAACATTGAGTGCAGCACCGGTAGCTAATAATTTTACAGTTGATGCATCATTTTCTGATACACTTAATATAGATTTTTCATCACCAAACACTGAAAATTGTAGTGTGAGTAATCTAACATGAAATGCAATTTTAGACTTTGCAGATTTATGATCTAATAATTATAGCATAACATTAAATGCTAATAATTGAGTACCAACAAGTTATGATATAAATTATGATTGTTGAACAGCAAATTGAACAGTAACAGTAAATAATTTATTTAAAAATTAAAAAAAAAGCTTTTTTAAAAGCTTTTTTTATTTTTTATAAATTTTTAGATAATTAATTATACTATCCCATTGCCACACTTTATTGTTCGTACTTCATAGATAAAACCATGAAGAAGCGTTACCTGAAATATTAGTATAACTTTTATTAATTCAAGTTCATTCTAGTTGAGTAGAATTATTTTGAATATATATAGAATAAAATTCATTATTATTTAATCAATTAAATTCTGTACAATTAAGTCCAAAATATCAACATATACTAGTTGATCATTTCAATAAAAATATTGGACCATTAGAGGGTGATCTCATTAACGAAAAATTTTGTCAATTAATAGAAATAAGTGTATGATTAATAATAAATCAATTTGTATTTAATTCTTTTAAAGCGGATCATTTTATATTGATTTCAATGAGAAAATCTCATGATAAATCTACATTTAAATATTTTATAAAATCATTTCAGTTTGAACTAGTTGACGGTGAGCTTCATCATCAAGTTTGTCCTGGATCTCATTTATTTGATGTATTATCAACATAAATTCAATTTTCTCATCATACTTTACAAAATGAATTACTATAATTTATATTGTCTGCTGCATCTATACAATAAGTAGGTAGATTATCAGTAGCATTACCATATGCACTTCATCCTGCTCATATATTATGTCTATATTTTCAATTATCTCAATTTATTCAGTTTTTATATGTTACTACTTTATTTGTTTTTGGTTCATTATTAGATCAACTACTATATAGTATAATATCACCAGGGATATCATATGGAGCGTAAGCAACTAAATTCCATAAGTCTCATTTTAAATTATCGTCTGCATCAGCACATTTATCTTCATTATTAATATTTGTAAATTCAAATCAATCACATTCTTTTACAATTTCTTCAATTCATCTTTCTTGAGCTAATTTTTCTTCGTTTTCTTCTTTTATTTCATCTTCATCAATTATATTATCTTCTTTCTCTTCATTAGAATATGTTTTATCATCAACAATGGTAAATTTAATTTTATTAGTAACACGAATTTTTCCATTTAAAGTTCTCTTAGCTAGTTGTAATGTAAAATCTCTTTCTCAGTTATATATTTTTGAGTTTACATAAGATGCTAAATCTTGACTTCATATAGATGCACTAACTCATGGGAATATATTAGATGTATATAATAATTGATTTCAGTGAGTTTGTTCTCATGTTTCTAGTTCACCTCTATTATTATATTCATTTGCATCAATATCTCATTGATTAGGATTAACACTTCATACTGTAGTAGTCATACCTTTTATAGATTGACTTACTATGTCAGATTCAGTGAAATTAGCTGAATCTATTGGTGATATTGAACTATCAAAAGTATGTGAGATTATTCCTCACGATTGAGTATATGATGATCACCAGTTTTCTTTTAATAATAGATCACTATCATTTATAATTAAAAAATCAGCAGTTTTATAAACTTTTCTAGGTATATCTAATGTGATACTTATTTGATCAGTGTTAGAAAAATAAGAATATGCTTTAAGTGATATTTTTATATTAGGATTTATTGTAGGAGTATTATTTACTGTTTGATCTCTTATGATTGCTGGAATATCATCCATAGATCAAGTACTGAATGAAGTTCATCATGTAGATCAAACTGATGTTCATTTTTCAGCTTGAGTATTTTCAACCATTATTACAGTCTCATTATTTTCAATATCTATAATGCCTGGTATTAAGGGTACTTCTATAGTTGGGATCGAAGCTGTATCATTATTATTGATATATGATTTTATTGTTTCAGCACTAGAAATAATATTTTGTTTAATTGCTACAGTTCATTTTTGTACTATGATCTCTGAGTTATTTTGGTTTTTTTGCACTCAAAATATAGTTCATCTAACGGCTGCAGTAGAATCAGTTGTGTATATTTCAAATCAAGATTCATCATCAAGACTGGCTGCCTTATTCCAAATCATACCTGACTCTAAAACTAATTTGATATCAGTTATTAGGTTATTATCTTGGATAAAATTCATTTTTTGAAGTGTCAATATTGTATCATTTGAACTATCTCATAAAACTGAGCGAGAACCATCTGAATAATATAATTCAACTACACCGTTTTGTTTTACTTCTATTGTATCTCAGGATTTTAATTCATAGTTTAATAATTGATTTTCATCATAAGTTTCAATTCAATTAATACTTACTGATCAAGTATAACTATCAATTTTTGCTGTTAATATTCTTTCTAATGGATTATAAGGGAAGTGTAGAGTAGATTCATTATGAACAAAGTTTGGACCATTATATTCTCTTATAAGGTTAAAGGGACCATTTTCTGCAGTGTAATCTCAACTTACAAAAGTATTAGGTGTATCTCAATTCCATACTACTCAAGCAATTTCATACATTTCATTGAGAGATCAAGATCATTTAGTTTTTCAATATGCATAAAATGAACCTGTCCTAGGATCTACAGGCACAATATCAATATATTTTTTTGCTAATGTATTATGAGTTATAAAACCATGAACTCAAAATGTTTCACTATCTTCAAAGTCATGAACATAGCTGGTGTCTTCTGCAAAGAAATTTCTATTTCATTGAGGTTGTGGTAAGATTTTATTTTCTTGTTTTGCTAATAATAATGCATTTCAAAGAGATATAACTTCTGATTGAATTTTAGAGTTTATCGCATTGTTTTGCCTTACACCAAATGAAGTGTAAGCAACAACACTAATAAGTGCTAAAATTGTAATAACCATGAGAATTTCTATAAAACTAAAACCTTTTAATTGAATATTTTTCATTGATATATTATAAAAAATAAAATGCAAGAAACAAAGTACTAGTTTTTATTATATAAATATTATAGCAATTACAATAAAACTGTTTTGACAAATAGTTAATCTTTGATATATTCTTTATGTTAATTTCTAATCAGGACTTATGAACCTTGCACAACTTGTAACCACAATAACTGGTACTACAACTTTACTAATAACCAAGTAGGGAATTTTTGTGTGAATTAGAAATTGAAATAATTTCAAAAATAACAAAAACTCTGCTTTAATATAAAGTAGAGTTTTTTTATAAAATTTTTTACATTTAAAATTTCATAAAAACGCAGAATTAAAATAAATTATTAAAATAAATTATTAAAATAAATAAAAGAATTATGAGTATTGAATTATCAACAAAAAGACATAGCTTGGCACATATTATGGCTCAGGCAGTAAAACAAAATTTCCCAAGTGTAAAAATAGCTACTGGACCAGATACAGAAGATGGTTTTTATTATGATTTTGATTTTGGTGAAATAGAATTTTCAGATAAAGATTTGAAAAAAGTAGAAAAATCTATGAAAAAAATAGTAACTCAAAATCAAGATTTTAAATCATTTCAAGTTGATTTTACTCAAGCAAGAAAAATACTAGATATAATGGGAGAAGGTTTTAAAAATGAATTAGTAGATAAAATAGAATCTGGAGATTTTAAGAATAAAGAAAAATTATCAGACAAAATTTCTTTCTATTATAATATATCAAAAGGTGGAAAACCAAATGAACTTCAAGAATTTTTAAAAGAAAATAATTATGAATCTTTTGAAGAACTCGACGGTGATCAAATAAAAAATCTAAAATTTATTGATATGTGTACTGGACCTCATGTACAAAATTCTAATCAACTCGATGCAAATTCATTCAAACTGGCTAGGGTTGCGGGAGCATATTGGTTAGGTGATGCAGAAAATCAACAATTAACAAGAATATATGCGTATGCATTTAATGACAAAGCGGAATTAGATGTTCATTTAAAAATGTTAGAAGAAGCTAAAAAAAGAGATCATAGAATTTTATGAGCAAAATTAAAATTATTCACAATATCTGATTTAATTTGACCTGGTCTTCCTTTAATGCAACCAGCAGGTATGGTCATAAGAAAATCAATTGAAGATTATTTATGGTCACTTAATGAGGAAAAAGAATATGATAGAGTTTTGACTCCACACTTAGCAAAAGAATCTCTTTATGAAACTTCTGGTCATGCAGGGCATTACTTAGACGATATGTTTAGTGTATGGGGTGGAACTTCAAAAGAAAAATTTTTCCTCAAACCAATGAACTGCCCTCATCATATGCAGCTTTTTGCTGATAATCAATTTTCTTATAGAGATATGCCAGTAAGATATTTTGAACCTGCAACTGTTTATAGAGATGAAAAATCTGGACAATTATCAGGACTTACTAGAGTCAGAGCCATTACTCAAGATGACGGACATTTATTCTGTAGAGTAAATCAAATAAAAGAAGAAGTACAACAAGTTACAGAAATAATAAAAGAATTTTATACAACTCTTTGAATGACTGCAGATTATTGGGTAAGTCTTTCAGTAAGATGAGATGATAAATCTAAATATATAGGTGAAGATGATGTTTGGCTGCAAGCTGAAAAATCTCTAGAAGAAGCCGCTAATGCAAGTAATTTACCATATAAAAGGATTGAAGGTGAAGCTGCATTTTATGGACCAAAATTAGATTTTATGTTTAAAGATGCTATTTGAAGAGAATGGCAATTAGCGACTATCCAATGTGATTTTAATCTTCCAGTGAGATTTGATCTTGGGTTTACAAATGAAAAGAATGAAAAAGAAAGACCAGTAGTTATTCATAGAGCCATTTCTGGTTCACTTGAAAGATGAATGTGAGTATTAATTGAACATTTTGCTGGTATATTCCCAATGTGGATGGCCCCAAGACAAGTAAAAATTGTACCTGTACTGCCTATGTTTGATGAATACGCACATGAGGTTATGGTAGAATTAAAAAAAGCATGAGTAAGAGTTTCATGAGATTTTTCAACAGATAACTTGAATAAAAAAGTAAGAAATGCAGAAAAAATGCATAACAACTACATAGTTGTTATCTGAGAAACTGAACAAGAATCAGGATCAGTTGCGGTTAGAAATTATAAAACTAAAGAACAAACAGTAGAAAAAAAAGAAGATTTTATTACTAGAATTGTAGAAGAAATAAAATCAAAAGCATTATAAAAAAATAATAACTAGGAATAGTTATTATTTTTTTATAAATAAAATCTATTTTGTATTGACATTATATTTATTTATAATTCAATAGATTATATATTGATTTTAATTTTTAATGATCTGGATTGGATGTTTTAAATTAAAATTAATATTTAATTACTCGAGTCAAAATAAAAATAAATTATTGAGGCTAATAACCTCTGGAGAATAAAATGAAAAACATGCTTTTAGTAATTATATTTACTTTAATGATGTCATCGCGTTTTGCTAGTGCAGGAATAATATCCACTTTAATTGAAGGTGGATTTGATATACAAAGCGGAGCAGTGGTTCACCAACAAGGTGATAGCAATATTTCGCTCCAAGCACCTGGATTAATTAAAAATATATTTGGAGATATGATAGGTCTATTTAAAGATTCAGTAATCTATACATTTGGAAATATTTCAACATCAGGAGCTTCATTTACAATTGAAGATTTTTGGGATTTTGAAGGAGGAATAACTGCGTTATTCCTATCTCTTACTGTAGAATATAATGTTATCTCATGGGAACAAAATTTATTTTTAATGTCTGGTAACGCAACGCTTGTTGATATTGTTGCAGGGGATGAAGTAGGTTTAAATTTTGAAGGTTTGGTTGAAAATATTACTTCTCCTACTGGAGCAAGATATGCTTTATTGACAGCTTCTTTTAAAATACCAACTGTTACAACTCCTCCACCTCTACCTGTATCTGAACCTTCAACTTTAGCTATTTTTGCTTTAGCCTTGATGGGTTTCATACAAAAAAAATTAGTTTAAATAAATAATGAAAAATTATTTATACTAGCCGAAAACCAGACTTTGTCTGGTTTTCTTATTATTTTAAAATTCGCAATAATAAAAAATATAGCTATAATTCAAAAAATTTTTTAATTAAAAAATATGATATACGACGTTGTTATTATCTGAGGAGGAGCTGCTGGATTATTTACTGGTATCTGTCTCGATAAAAAGGTAAAAAAAATAGTGCTCGAAAAAAATGCTAAACCATGAATAAAAGTACTATTATCTGGTTGAGAAAGAGCAAATGTTTCAAATATGGATATAGATCCAATGAGAGATTATTTCACTCAAAATAAAAAATTCTTATTATCAGTTTTTGCAAAATACACCAACTGGGATATTATGTGATTTTTTGCTGAAAATAATGTTAGTATTGTAGAAGAAGATAGATCAAGACTTATTCTAGAAAGTTGAGATTCAAAAGAATTACTCGCTTGTTTATTGGATAATATTCAAAAAAATAAATGTGAATTATGGAATTGAGACGGAGTTGCTGATATAGTTCCAAGAGAAAATAATCAACTCACAGGAGAATGAAAAAATACTCTTAAGTATTTAGAATGAGATACTCCAGATGGAGATTGGAAATATAAAGTTGTTACTACTGCAGGGAAACAATATTTTACTAAAAAAGTAGTAATGTCAGCATGATGAAAAAGTTTTTCCCATGTATGAACTACAGGGGATTGATATAATATGGCAGAAAAACTCGGAGTAAAAATGACTCCGACACATCCTTGTTTATGTTGAGTCTCTACTAAAAATGATTTCAAAGAAATATCAGGTGTATCAGCGAAAGTTTCTATGAAATTTGTGGATAAATTAAATAATAATATTATTTACAGTGAGTTTGGTCCTATATTATTTACTCATTTTTGAGTAAGTGGACCAATTATTCATAATGTATCTGTAGCGGCTGGAGAGTATTTAAATTGACTAAATATAGTAGAAGAAGAATATGAAAAATATTTCTGTGATAATTTCAGATTAGAACTAGATATTCCATTGGAAAATGCTACGAAAAGTATGATAAAGTTCTTTAATCTACATCCAGAAAATACGGTTGTAAATATTGAATTACACTCATTTAGAAGTCTGAAAGAAGCGAAAGCAACATCAGGTTGAATAGATACAAATGATCTAGATAATAATATGCAATCAAAAAAACATTCATGATTATATTTTAACTGAGAAGTTGTTGATGTTACTGGTAAAACTTGAGGATTCAATCTTCAACGGGCATGGAGTAGTGCATTCGTAACTGCAGAGCATATTAATAAAGAACTAAAAAAAGCCTCCTAGGAGGCTTTTTTTAGTTCTTTCTCAAATAATTTATTTCTAATGTATCTCATATAAATGAGAATATATCAGATGGAGCTATATTTTTATCTAAATCTACTTCGTCTATTATTTCTATATCTTTATTCAATTTATTTCAAAAAGTATTTTTTAAATCTGACATTGTATAATTTTCTGGTTTCCCAGAAATATTTGCACTTGTTAAGAATAATGGTCATTCTTGTTCTAATATTTCATCTTGTGAATCTGTATGAGCTACTCTAAAAGCTATTTGCTTATATTGGTCTTTGTTTTCATAATCCATTTCATCATCACTATATTCTAGTAACATTGATATTCTTTGACAATCTGTAAGAATTGTAAATGGTCTTTTGTATTCTGATAAAAAATTAAGTTGTTCTTCAGTGAGTGGAGTATTTTCAAATAACCATTCAAAATCTGGAACTAAAATAGCCATAGGTTTATCAAATCATCTATTTTTTATATTGTATATTTCAGAATATGCATCACTGTCTCAAATAGGGCAAGCTAATCAATAACAAGTGTTTGTTGGAATTATATATAGGTTCATAATTGTAGTTTAATATTATTTATTAGTGTTATTTAACTGATAAAAACTGTTTGGTCAATTGTTTTATGCTAGAATCTACCACGAAATGCAACTTTTAGAGAAATGATATATAATCTAAAAGAATATAATTAATTTTCGTGATATGAATAAATGAAATAAACAATTAAGTGAATGAGAAATATATGAAATAAGAATATTATTGAAA
>JAWUYB010000036.1:0-27752 GCA_034111025.1 Candidatus Altimarinota bacterium
TTATTGGTGGGTCATCCGGGGCTCGAACCCAGGACCTTGTCCTTAAAAGGGACCTGCTCTACCAACTGAGCTAATAACCCATATTATACTTGAGTTTTAGAGAAAATAATGAAATGGTGGGTCATCCGGGGCTCGAACCCAGGACCTTGTCCTTAAAAGGGACCTGCTCTACCAACTGAGCTAATAACCCATTGTTTTTCTCTAAAGCTCGTGTATTGTATGAGAAAATAGTTCAATTGCAAATCTTTTTTTAGATTTTTCTTTTCGGTTTTAGAACACCTTCATTATAAATAACTGTATTAGAAATTGCTCATCAATTCATCACTAAATATTCTCATTCTTGGTAGTTAAATTTTTTCATATTTGTTACTAATCCTTGATCTAATCTTTTTATTAACATATCATCAAGAGTTATTATTTTATCACTTCAAAATAATTCTATTTCAGAAAAATATTTAGTTTTATCAAATTCATCTAATATTTGAGAATTTTTTACATCTAATTTATCTATTTTTGTTCTTCTTAGGTATGATATAAAACCTCCTGTTCAAAGTAATTTACCTAAATCAAAAGCAATACTTCTAATATAAGTCCCTGCGGAAACTTTTGCTCTGATAGTTATTTCAGGGTAATTGTATGATAGTATTTTAATTTCAAAAATAGTAGCTTTTCTTTTTTTCATTTCAAATTCTTCCCCTGCTCTAATTTTATCTAATGCTTTTCTTCAGTCAATTTTTAACGCTGAGTATTTAGGTGGAATTTGTTCGATTTCTCAAGTAAAATTATTATTAATAATCTCTTGAATAGATTCTAAACTTAGCTCAGATTGATATATTTTTTGTAATTCTTGTGATATGTATTCAACTTCCGTTTCTGAGTCGTATGATGCAGTTATACCATTTAATTGAACAGTAAATTCATATTCTTTATTATCTTTTTCGAAATATGGAATAAGTTTTGTATAATTTCAAACAGCTACTAAAAGAGCCCCTGTTGCCAGAGGATCTAGAGTACCTGTATGTCACATTTTTTTTATATTTAATTTCTTTTTGAGTACACGTAATACGTCAAAACTAGAAAATCAAATTGGTTTATCTATTAAATAAAAAGCACTAGTATTCATAATTTTTTGGTGAATTTAAAAATTTAGGTGTTGTATCAATTCCTAATTTTGGATGAGTAAAGTCAAATTTACTAAAATTAAAATATCATAAATCTAAAAATACTTTTCCTGTTAAATCTTGATCACGTACAAAATTACTTGATCATGGGTAAGAACATGAAGAAAAACAATGTCTTGAATCTGTAGAATGATTTCTATTATCTCATAATACAAAAAATTCATTATTCGGAATTTTATATTCTTTTCTTTCACGGAGTCATCCAACAAAAGTATAACCTTTGTTTTCTTCATTTAAATAAACTTCATCTAATTCAATGAATTCATTTGATCATTTAATTTTTATCGAAATTTTTCATTCTTCAATACGTACACTGTCACCTGGAATCCCTATAATTCTTTTTAGAAAAAATTCTTTTACTAAACTGACATTTGGTTTAAATACTACAACATCTCACCTCTCTGGTGTTCATAGCCTATAAGACAATCTATCTACAATAATAAATTCTTTGTCATAATATGAACTATACATTGATTGACCATTAATTTGAAAGGGCATTGCTAAGAATGTACGTATAAATAGTACTATTAATACTATTACAACAAGGTCTTTCAAAAAATCAACCACTTCTCAAGTAAATGTTAATTCTTCTTTTTCTTGATGTTTTTCTTCATTATTTTTTAATGATTTTTTTGTATCTTCATCTAGTTTATTTTCTTCTCACAATATTTCTTGAGTTGCTATTTCTAATTCTTCTTTTTTGGATTTATTCTTTTTATTTTTTTCTCCCAAAACATAACTATTAATACAAATACAAATTGTTCATTTAGATTATATCGTATTTTTACAAATTGCAAAAAAAAAGAGAGAGATCTAGAATGAACTGCCCACTAAAAAGTAGAGTGTAAATAAAAAAGACACTCTACTTTTTTTTGTATTTAAATATACTGGAGAAAAGTAATTAATATGTAATAAAGAATTATATCTAAATTGGAATATAGCACAGTTCAAATAAAAGAAATTGAATCAAATAAATATGTAGAAAAATGTACTTCTAAACAAATAAGGTTTACGAATGAATGTAAAATAGAAGTCCTTAAATTAGCAGATAAATGAATGTTTCACAGAGAGGTATTTCATAAATTATGATTTCCTGAATATGTAGTATTATCAAAAGTTCCATGATACTATAAATACAAGAAAAAAGTAAGTTTAAAAATGACAAAAGAAAATAAAGAAAAATGAGATGTAAAGTCACTTAAGGCACTAGTATTCAAGTATAAAATGAAGTATGGATATCGCATAATTGTGATGAAACTCAGACAAAGCTGAACTATTATGAATCATAAAAAAGTACTGAGATTAATGAAAAAATATGGCTTACTATCAGTTATTAGAAAGAAAAATCCTTATGCTAAAATCAGAAAAGCAACTCAAGAACGCAGTAAAAAAATATATGAATAAATATATGTTTGAATACAATAACAACAGACCACAATTGAACAGAAAAAATGACTCCTGTACAATACAGAAATCATCTTTTAAATAATTAAACTCTTTTTTATTTCCACTATACTTTAGTGGGGTCAGTTCATAATAGCGCTCCCTTTTTTTATTTATCTTCATCAGTTTTTAACCAATCAGGTATTTTCATGCCATCATCCCATAACTCATCCTCTATTTTCTTTTCTTCTTTTCTCAGTATTTCTTCTTTTGTTTGAGTTGTTACTATTTTTTTAGGTTTTGTTTTTGGTAATTTTTTTACTTCTTTTTCTTCTTTAATTATTTCACTCTTTTTTTCTTCAGGGATTGTTTCTATTTTTTTAGAATTCAATGGACTTTTAATCTCTGTTTTATTATTAACAATTGTAACTGTTTGTTCTTTAGTAATATTTTTTTCTGTTACCTTATCAGCTTCAACAATAATCTCTTGTTGATCTTTTTTATTAATTATTTTTATAACTTGTTCTTGTTGTTCTCAATTATTTTCTTTTGTTACTTTATTAATTTCATATATTTTGTTATCTTCACTATTATTTATAGTATCTTGAGATTTATTTTCCTCTATATTATTTATTATTTCTTTATGATTATTAGTTTTTTTATTTTCAGAAATTGTTTCATCTAAACTTCATTTTAACCACTCCGGAATATCATCTTTTTTAGCTTCTTGTCTTTTAGATTCAGTTGAATTATCTGTATCTGAATTAGTTGATAAACTCCCTTTTAACCAGTCTGGAATTTCTGTGTTTTTAATTTCTTTCACCTCTGTTACTTTATCTAAATCTTCTTTGCTATCCATCTTTGGTAACTCAGTAGATTTAATATTATTTTTTTGTTTATTATCACTATGTTTTTTATTTTTTTCATTGACATTATTAACTGATTTAATGTCTTGGTTTATTGCTCATTTTAACCAATCTGGTATTTCACTGTCATTTTTTTCTACTTTTTCATTTTTAGTAATATCCTGAGGTCTTGATTTGGAAATGTGTTTATTATAATTACTAATCGTATTTTTTTCTACTTTTTTTTCAGTTACTAGTTCATTTTTAGTAACTTCTTTATCTTCTTCAACAAAACTCCCTTTTAACCAATCTGGAATGTCTGCATCATTATTTTTATTCAAAACTTTTTCTTCATTTTCATTATCTAATTTTTCAGATACTGGTTCTTTTATTATTTTTTTTTCAGTTTTTATTAGTTCTTTTTCTTTATTAAAATTTCTTTTATTATTATTATTTTCTTCTACTTTTTCTTCAGAAAAATTACTTTTTAACCAATCTGGTACTTCTTCTTTATTTGTTTTTATATCAGAAGGTTTTGTTTTTGTTTCAATAGTTTTCAAAGGATCTTCTTTTTTGATGTTTTCAGATTTTATATTTACATCAGCTATACTTTCTTTTGAACCTAGATCTGCATCAAGTTCTTTTAATATATCTTCCGTTTCATCTTTTTGTACTACTATTTTTCTTTTTTTACCTGATGTTTTTTCAATAATAAAATCTTGAAAACCTACATTGTCATCTTTATTTGTGATTTTATAGAATAAGAAGAATATAATAAATATTCATATAAATATTCATACTATAATAACAAATATAACAAAAATAGTTTTAATTACATTAATAAATGCACTTGTTTCTGTATCAGCTTGATTAGATTCATTACCTTTAGTAATTTCATTTTGTTTTTCATCAGCTGGCATATTATCAACCCCACCGTAAACAAAACTAGATAATATAGCTTTAAAATTTTGTTTATCAGTAGTGGTCATATCTGGATACACTGCTATAGCTTGTAATATTTCTTTTGCTAATATTTTATTTTCATCTATATCATTATTTATTTTTATGACATCTAGTCTTTCAATAATAGCATTATAACATTTCCCATCAGTTGTGTCTGTTGATAATTCACAGTCTATATTTGTTGGTGTAAGATTTTTTAAAGCTACAAACATTAAGTTTTTTTCACTCTTATCATCTTCACCTTCAAGTAATAATGCTTCTAATAATCCATAAATATTTATTGCATTTATAGAATCAATTTCTGAAATATAACCTTCAAATTCTACAATAATTTTTGTTTTTTCAGCAATATCAAACCATTCTTCTTGAAGTTTTTGAACATACATTAGAGATTTTAATCTATATTCTTTCGGTAATTTTTTAATCTCAGATTTTAATTCTTCGATAGTGAGTTGTTCAGATTCAGTAACACCTTTGAATTCAATACTATTAATATCAATTTCTTCATCATTAATATACTCTTTAATAATAAGTAATTCTTGTGAATCTAATATATTTCCTTCAATATCATATCCTATAATATTTATACTTTGATTTTTTGTGTCATTTAATTTAATTTCTACAATTGAATCATTTTTTCAATATGATAATGAAATATCTTTATCATCATCTTTTCCTCAATTTAAATTAGAATCATATTCCATATTTATATCTAATGTAAAATCCGTCAAACTATTTTCTGTAGCTCATTTTGATTCTCCTAAATACAAGAATAATTTTTGTTTATCATCAAGAATAGTAATTATATTATCTTTTATCTCTTGATTAGAAAATACTACAATTCATTGCTTTCTTGCTGCAATTAAATTTTTAACATTTTTCTTAACATTAAATTTTTTAGTTTCAGTTTTAATTCATTCTTTTAATTCTAATGAAATGTCATATGAACCTTTATTTCAATCAAAGGTGTGAATAAATGAACTTGAATCCGATACTTTAATTCATGATCATAAATTCCATACTATAGAATCTATTTTTCAAATACTTGTATTAAAAATTACAAATTTATTACCTATAGATAAATAATCCATATCAGGTTTTAACAAATTTGATACATTCATAGTAATACTTTTTGTATTACTATACCCTTTATATTTAGCTTTAATTTTTGCGTAGAATTCTCCTGATCTTTCATAAGTATAAGATATACTTGGAGTATTCGTTTTTTGTTCATAAAATCCGTCTCAATCTAAATCCCATGAGTACTCTGCTTTGTTTGATAAGTTATATCCTAATATATTTTCAACTTCTGCTGAAAAAACTACTTCTTCTCAAACGGAAATAGATGAATCATTTACCGCTAGATTTACTAATGGTACATTAATATTATCTCAAGTAAGAGTAATAAAATATTTTGAACCTGTAATATCTTCTGATGAAACCCTTACTTCGTTGTTATCTTTCATTAATACAACAAAATAATAATTTCATGTAACTTTCGGTAATACAAAAGTTGTATTTGCTTGTTTTGTTGCTCTAAAATCTTGAGGTTCTGGATCAATGTCAGTATAATAGTACCATAAATATGATTGAATAACCCCGTCTAAATCTTTAGCGCCAAGAGCTTTAACTTTTACTACTACTGGATCAGCAGTACCATCTATAATTTGTACATCAACTGAAGATAAAGTTGGTTTTAAATTTTCAATCTTCACCCAAGTTTTTACCCTATTTACTTGCCCTTTAATCTTACTCTTTACTGTTAATTGTATAGGAAAACATCCTAATTCATCAAATTTTTGAGTAAAGTTAATACTAGAGTAGTATTTATTTTGTCCTAATTTCCAAGAATATGTTAATCCTATATTTTTCCCTGTTACATCTATACTCTCATTCCCAGAAAAACTTACTATTCCAGCTCTATCAAGTACATAAGCACTTTCACCATAACAGAGTCATGCTTGAGCTTCAACTTCATTCCCTTGTGTATTTTTTACATCTATATATGCTAAGGGTTTATTTGAATCTCAAATATACACTTTTTTAAAATATGTATTAGTCTTATCATCAGAATCTGATACTTCCAATTTCACTGTATAAATACCACTTTCTTTATACACATGTGTAATATTTGAATTCCTACCACTTTTTATATTTCCATCACCAAAATTCCAAGAAAAAACACTTGCTTCTGGAGAATCAGCTTGAAAGTTAATAGGTGTTTCCCTTTGAGTAACTCTTGGATATGCTGCAAAATCTAATGATAAAATAGATTTTACAACTACTTTTTTAGTTACTTGCGCTGACATTCATTCTGGATCAGTAACTTGTAATAAAACACTATGACTTTCTATTGAATCAAATGTATAATATCATACTGAACCGTTAAAGCTTGCTCTATCAAGTTCGACTCTTTCACCATCAATTATCCATTCATACCTTAATTTTCCATCATCTATTCAGTCTAAATCATAACTTTTAGAAGCATCTAAAAGTAGCGTATTTGGTTGATGAGAATATGGTATTTTATATGAATAATCCGCTACAGGAGCACGAGAATTAATATAAATAATTTTTGTATCAATATCTACCTCACCTGAAGGTTCAGTAACTTTTAATTTTATATTATATTTCCCTTTTTTAGGAAAAGTATATGTAAATGTTTTCCCACTCTTATTAAAAATTTGTTTATCAAAATCTATATCTATTATTTCCCAATCATAACTTAGATCGTCATCTGATCCTGTTGGTTGAGCTGAAAAAGTAAATTTATCTCCTAAATATCATTCTTCTTGAGAAGCATTAACAGTTGCTATCGGGTCATGAACATTAATAGTAAACTTTCTTTCTACTGTTTTTCATTCATTAGTTCTCAATTTTAATATAACTGTATATTCTCCTTCTTTAGAATATTTAATTCTTTCTATTTCAGGTTCTCCTGTATTGGTACGTTCAACACCATTACCAAAATCCCATTCAGTTCTTGTAAATTTAGCTCCACCTGTTGGTGTAGAACTCGTAGCATCAAAAACTAAACCATATCATGATTCTTCTGGTGTAAATTTTAATTCATCTTTATCTCTAAGCCTATCACTATTAACTTTAATAATAAGTGAGGCTATCTTTTCTTTTACAACTATATCTTCTCTTGAACGAAATGGTAGAACATCTGTAAATCCTTTTGAATTTTTATGTGATGATGTTACATCTAAAAATGCTGAGAATGTACCTTCTTCTCTAAAAACATAATGAATAGATGGTTTATTTCAGATTACTTTTCTTTTTCCAGCATCATCAATCCACCAAACATAATTATATTCAGGTATTTTTGTACCTGTTTCATCTCTTACACTCCCTCTTAGTGTAACACTCATTGGAGCATTCCCTTTTTCTGGAGTAGCAGTTACACTCCCTTTAATAGATTTAATATTTACATCTTCTAGGTATTTATCTAATGCATCAACTAATCATAAATACATTGTATCATTTGCGGGATATTTTGCTGACTTAGCTAAAGCAATCTCCAATTTTTTGTATAAATTCTTATTAATAAGATTATCTGGAAGATAATTATAACTCTCTTTTGCAATTTTATAAATATCTACAATTGTAGATTCTTTTACAGATCATGCTACTTCAAAATCATTTCTTAGTGTAAAAAATTGTTCTGTAAGCTTATATCTATATTCGTTAAATGTTCAAAGATCCACCGTCCTTAATTGTGTGAACGCTATACTTTGTGAAGAGTTCGCAGCAAAAACAGCAGAAAGATTTCCGCTTAGTATTGAGAAAACACAGAGTATTACGAGGATTTTTTTCATCATAACTTTTTATTACCAAATAGTTTATTCCTTTTTATAGTACCATACTTCAAAATACCACGCAAAATATCAGACTCAATATTTATGATATCTTCTTGACATATTATTTTTTTATTTTTATTAGAATATTAAGAATAATATATACAACTTATATACTTTTTTATAAAAAAGTTTGCATATATATATTTTTTTATATAATTTTATTTGTGCATATATAAACTATTATAACATAAACTTAGTAACATGGATTTAAATAAAGCGCAAGTAATAGGTAGAATTACACAAGAAGTAGAATTAAAACAAACTCCTAACTGACAAAACGTAACAAGTTTTTCAATCGCAACAAATAGAAACTGGACTGATTCAAGTGGTATGAAACAAGAACAAGTTGAATTTCATAATATGGTATTATGGGGGAAACTCGCTGAAATAGCTGGCCAATATGTTAAAAAAGGAAGTAAATTATTCCTAGAAGGGAGACTTCAAACAAGATCATGGGAAGCACAAGACGGAACAAAAAGATATAGAACAGAAATCGTAGGTGAAAATATGATAATGCTAGATAATAGAACAGATTCTAAACCAGGTGAATTCTCAAAACCAGGAGCATCTACAAATGATACTCCCGCAGTGAAAAGAACAACTCCAAAACAAGAGGAAGAAATCTCAGTTGAAGATATTCCATTTTAATAAAAAAACGTAAGACTAAGTCTTACGTTTTTTACTCTTTTTATCATTTTCCAATAATTGCGTTTCATTTCTGAAATTGGCAAAATAGAAATAAAATCGATGAAAAAAATATCTAACAAATATATCAGATATAATTATATATATACCAAAAAATTATATACAGGTATATTATTAACAGATAAAGATCACTTTGCTATAAAATTAGCCTGTTTTTAAAGAATTATGATAATTTTGATATAGATATTGTATTTACAAAAAATAAATGGTTACTAATATGTAATGAAAATAGTATCGAGACACCTCTGGATTTACATAAAATACAATTTATAGTTGGTGAACTTGTAGGAAACCCTAAAGAAGCACTCAATGAGGTTTTTAAATTATTAAAAAATCTTATTTTATTCCCGGCATAAGTCGGGTTTTTATTTTTCCTTGTTTTTGCTTTACAAATCTAATATTTTTCATAAAATATTTGCAGACTTTTAGACTATAAAAATAGAGATAAATAATGGATTTATACGGAATTTTAGGAATAGAAAAAAATGCTAATAAAGATGATATCAAAAAAGCATATAGAAAATTAGCGATGAAATACCATCCTGATAGAAATAGTGGTGACAAAGAGGCTGAATCAAAGTTTAAGGAAAAAAATCACGCCTACTCTACTCTATCAGATGATAGTAAAAGACAACAATACGATATGTATGGGTCCGCATGATGAGCTGCTTGAGGAAACCCTTTTGGTGGTGGTTTTGGTTGAAATGCTCAATGAGCTGATTTTTGAGATATATTTGAATCATTCTTTGGTTGAGCAAGAAATGGTGGTTCAAGACAAAGAAGAACAGAGTATAAATGAGAAGATTTAGAATATAATCTAAATATAGACTTAAAAACAAGTATCTATGGAACAAGTGAAACAATTGAGTTCAAAAAAAGAGTGTCTTGTATAACTTGTAATTGAGAAGGGGGGAGTGAAAAAACTAAATGTACAAAATGTAATGGTCATGGTCAAGTAACGCAAACATCTCAAAGTATTTTTGGTACAATTCAACAAACTGTTACTTGTGATGAATGTAGCGGATCTTGAGAATCATTTAAAAATATTTGTAATGATTGTCATTGAGAAAAAAGAAAAGTTGAAAAGAAAAAAATAGATATTGAAATACCTGCGTGAATTGATAATGGTATGATTATAAAAATGACCTGAGAGTGAAATGATTGAGTTTGAACAAAAGCATCTTGAGACTTATATATAAAATTCACAATTCCTAGTGAAGAAAAAGATTTAAAAAGAGATGGTGTAAATTTATATTATACAATTGAAGTTGATGTCATAGAAGTGATTTTATGAACTAATAAAGATTTTATATTACCTATAATCTGAAAAAGAAATATAGAAATTAAACCTTGAACGTCTCATGGAACTATCATTAAAGTAAATAATGATTGAGTAAAACATATAGATTCTGAAGATAAATGAGATTTAATAATCACTGTTAATATAAAAATACCAAAAAAACTCTCTAAAAAAGAAAGAGATCATTATGAAGCAATTGCTGCTGAAAAAAAACTTAATGTAAACAAAAGTTGAGTTTTTGAAAAAATATTTAAATAATTTCCTCCTAAAAAAACTAAATCTAGTTTTTTTAGGATTTTTTAATACACAAATATGAAAAAAATCCAAAAATACATTACTCCTCTATTTATTATATTTTTCTTCATTTTATTAAGTATTCAACAATGAGAAGAATATTATAATTTTCATCAAGAAAAAAAAGAAAACATTCAACATCAAGAAAACATTTCTAATAAGATTGATAATTTTTCCATAAATCACATAGAAGAGATAGAAAATTTATCTATATATAGAACACCTGATATTTCTTTATTAGATCAAATAGTTACAGAAATTAACAATGCTCAATCGAGAGTATTGTTAGAAACATATATATTAACAGAAACGAGAATACAAAAAGCTTTAAAAGAAGCTTTCATTAGATGAATTGAGGTAAAAGTGATATTAGAAAAAAATCCTTATATGGCTTATAATATTAATAATAAATCTTTTAATAATCTAAAATCCTCGGGGATACCTGTAGTTTGGTCAGATAGTGAAGATTATAGCTTCAATCATTCAAAATTTATTATTATTGATAATCATTTCTATATTTCTACTTGAAACTATAGTTACTCAACCTTTAAGTATAATAGAGATTTTTTCATGAAGTCTGATGATTCAGATATATTAAAAAAAATACTAAAAATATATCATCATGATTATATTTGAGAAAAAAAGAATTTTTTTCATCCAAATATTGTTTTAAGCCCTTTTAATTCTCGTTCTGTTTTTGAAAAATATTTTCTCTCTGCAGAAAAATCTATTGATCTTTATTTTCAATATTTTAAAGATGAAATACTAGTAGAAACACTTATCAATAAACAAAAACTATGAATTCAAGTCACTGCTATAATTCCTAAGACAGCATTAGATAATAACTCAGATGTACTAAGTACTATGCAAAAATCAGGAATAAAATTTCATGTTATGACTAAGAAAAAAATGCATTCTAAAGTTATAATCATTGATAAAAAATATTGATTTATCTGAAGTGTTAATTTTTCTAGCTATAGTCTAGATCAAAATAGAGAACTCTGATTATTAATAAAAAATAGTAAAAATATTCAAGAACTTCTTGAATATTTTCAAGATGATATAGCCAAAAATAAAGTCAAAAAATAATTTCATAAAAAGCCAAGCTAAAATAAAAAAATATCTTTACAAGGCTCTTCATAAAAGTATTATTTTATATAAATTAAAGACTAAACAAATATAATGCAAATTATCTCAAAAATATTTTTATTTTTCATCAGTTCTCTATGTCTATTTTTTCTTGTTTTCTATACTTTCATTATTCCTTCATATGATGAACAGGTTAAGAATAGATATCAAGTAATTCAGACAGGTATATATGAGATTTTATGAGAATCTCCTAATCTAGAACTAAAGAAAATCGATAATATTTGAGAATCCACTCACTTAAAAGTATATAATCTTTCTATATGAAATAACATATATTTTTACCAAGGTCTTATTGAAATTGATACAAATAATAATATTAGCTTATGAGATTGAGTATATTATTTTGATATAAACTCTTTGGATTTTGATAATACTATTCTTATAAATGGTTCTTCAATTCAAACTCAATGACCTGGATGATTTATTATAAATACTCAACATAAAGTTCAAAAAAGTATTTATTCATTGAGTTCTAAAGTAGCAATTAAGCTATATAATAAAACATTATCCGATCAAGAGTCTACATTGCTAGATTTGTATCCAAATATGTTCCTTATGTATAACCCTGGATTAAATAAACAAATTATTAATGCAGATTTATTGAGAATTCAGAATGTACAGTATTTAGATATGATTAATTCTCCTCTATATTTAGAAGCTATTGATGATAATTGAGAACGCTACCAAAATCTACATACTGATATAAAGAAATATGTCTTTTTTCAAAAAGAAGAAAATTATAATTTTATAAATGATGTTTTTTCTTTCAAGAAACACCAAGAAAAAAAAGCAAAAGCTATATTTGCACAATTATCTAAAAATAATTTTTATAATTTCCCTTGAGAATCTTATATAATCAAGTATTATTCTTATTTTCTAAATGAAGAAAAGAAAAAGGTTTATTATAAAAATCTTATTTTAAAAGAATTAATATGAATATTGAATTCTGAGAATATTAATACGAATCAAAATAACTTTAATGAAAATATTAAAATATTAAAAGAACTCAATACTCTCGAATTCGAAGAGATAAAAGATACTATTAATTTCTATTATGAAAATATTCTATTATCACAGCATCAATCTCCTCAATTATTAATTAATATAACAAAATTAGTGTCAAAATTAGAAAATAAAGATTTTATTTCTAATTATAATTCACTTATTACATTACGTAGTATTTATTTAAAATATCATAATTGAGAAATATCCTCTTTTCATAAAAACCTAAATTCATTTATCGATGAATATAAAATTCAAATGAGTATGTCAATTTATGATGAAAATCATAGAGTTCATAATTATTTTCTATTTTATTTAAAAAATATTCTTATTGCTGATTTTACAAAAGTTAAAGACCATAATGATATTATTACATTATTTAATAAATATACGAGCATCAAAAGTGTTTTTATTGAAAAATGAAGTAATATTACAAAAAAAACTGCTTTATTTGATAATGCTTCCCTATTAAAAGTTTTTGTAAATATTACAAAGATAAACTTTTTTGAAAAAAATAGAGATGATAAAAATCTATTAGTTCTACTAAAACCGACTTGAATTACAAATGAAAATTATTTAATATTATATGAAAATTTATCAAATTTATTAACATTTTACGAAAAAAATCGATATTTTATTGAAAATAGTAATAATAGAAAAGATAAAATATTAACACTTAGTTACGATAAATATAATATTGCATTGAAAGAATATTTTTTAGCATTAAATAATTATAATGATTATTTATTAGAATATGATACAGCTATTACTACTCCTGATTTTAAAAATAATGAAGAACAGGGTTTAGATAAATTAAATGCTATATTATTTTTAAAACAATTTAATTGAGTTTCATCTATTAATACAGATATTCAGATTAGAGATTATGCATATTGTTTACAACCAATTGAAGAATATGATACTCCTATCAGTAATATTAAAGATTGATATTGTTATAAAATAGGGGATTTATCAATCAGTTGATTTATTTTCTCATTTATTCTAACACCATCGGAAGGTAATACTATAACATATTTAAAATATATAAATAGAGAATGAGAGGAAACATCCCTTAACATTAACTATCAAATGGACCAATTAAAAGATGATATGTTTATACAATACCAAAGGTCTCAAAGTTCTAATAAAGATCAATATGATTTTAGTAAATTTTTTAGTAATAATTTTATTAATAAAAATTGAACTTCTAAAAAAAATAACCCAAATGTAGTAGAAAAAATAGATCCTTTTACACCGCCCAAATCGAGTGATTCTTTTCAAATTAGAAAATTAAAAACCACACTACTATGAAAAAATGGTTATTTAGAGAAAATAAGAGACCTATTACCTATATTATATGATTATCTCATAGTTGTTCGTGAGAATGATGAATATAATATAAGTATATTTCCAACAAATTTTGAATTATCTATTAAAGGTCAATCAGTAACAAATAAATTTTATTGAAAATTTCAATGAACATATTCTTATGGTACAAATGTATCTAATAATACATTTAAAAATTCTTCTATATTAATATACGATAGAAATAATAGAATTAATTCTACTTTTTTACTGAATGAAACTGCTATAAACTTAAATTGAGAATATCCTATTTTAAATACTGAAGAAATATTAACAAAATTATTATTTCCTTATGGGAAAATAGAAAATATTTATAATACTATTTTTGATAAATTTCCTGTAAATGATTTCACAATCACGTATGATATTAAAGATAATATAATTACATATGATACAAAAAAATCTTATTTATTTGTATATAATATGGAATGACTAGTTGATATTTATAAAAATAACACTAAAATAGATTCTATCACATACAATAAATTAAGTACTTATTTAAAAACTCTACAATAAAATTATGAAAAAAAATGCAATGACAAAAATAATAGCGGGGCTCGCTTTCTTTTGAATAGTTCTTTCTATTCTCTCAACATCATTATTATTAATGTTTAGTGAACCACAAACACAAGAATTTACCGCTGATCAACTTACTGAAATTCAAAAAATTATTGAATCTCAATCATGAGCAACTTCTCAATCTGGTGAAATAATAATCCCTAATTTAGATATTTCAGATAAAATAAATATAAGTGAATAAAACAAATAAGATTATCCCCAGTGGATAATCTTATTTTTCTTTTAAAAACACGTTTGAATTCTATAAAAAATCGTTATGATAGTCAGAGAAAAATTTAAACTATATTGATGAAATAAAAATGAATCTAAACACAAGAATAACTGGAGCTGCATGAGCATGAGTAAACTCTACAGTAGATATTATATCAAGTCTCTATGCTGAGCTATGATATGATGTAATCACTGATATCGAATACGAATCAAGAATTAAAGGATGAGTAAATTATTTTGATGTAAATATTTCTGATAAAGGGGAATTATTTCTTACAAAATATACTGATATTATTCTTGCATTTAACGCCGCTAGCTTAGATAAACAATTACATAGTCTAAAAAAATGAGGAACTATTATTATTAATAATAAATGGCTAGCAAAAATATCTACTGATCTATCAGAATATAATATTTTAGATTTAGAAATTTCAGATAAATATGATAATACTTATTTACTTGGAATTTATGCTCTTTATTTAAATTTAGATTTAAATATAATTCTTCAAAAAATCGAAACAGTCTTTAAAAGAAAGTGAGAAGAAATTATTCAAAAAAACCAAAATATCATTAAGAATATTTTTGATACCTATATTATATCAAAAAAATCTAATATTTCTCTTACGAGAGTTTGAAATGCTAAAAAAATAAATTATTGAAATAAAGCATTAACATATTGAGCAATAGAATGAGGTCTTGAATTTTATGCAGCATATCCAATGACTCCAGCGTCAACAGTATTATCTGAAGTTATTAACTCAAAAAAAGTAACTTTTTTACAAGCTGAAGATGAAATAGCTGTTGCAAATGCTGTTCTTGGAGCAAGTTTTACAGGTAAAAGAGCTATGTGTGGTACTTCAGGTTGAGGTTTTGCATTAATGACGGAAGCAATTAGTTTTGCGGTTCAAGCAGAATTTCCAATGACAGTAATTCTTGCTCAAAGAGCCGGACCAAGTACAGGTACTCCAACCTACCAAGAACAATGAGACATAAATTTTGCTCTCAATCCTACATTTTGAGATTTTGAACATGTAGTTCTCTACCCTTCAAGTTTAGAAGAAGCGTATTACTTTGGATGACTCGCATTAAATATTGCTGACAAATATCAAACACAAGTTATTCTACTCATGGACAAACAATCTGCTGAACTTCATGCAACACACTGAGATTTCACTGTTCCAACTATTGATAGATGAGTAGTTCTTGCAAATCCACCAGAGGATTATAAAAGATACGAACTCAATGAATCAGGAATTTCTCCAAGAGTAAATGTTTGAACAAAAAATTGAGACTTTATAGCGACCAGTTATGAACATGATGAATATGGAGCTACGAGTGAAGACTCTGATTTAAAAGTAAAATTCACAGAAAAAAGATTTAAAAAACTTCAAAATTTCTTTGAAAGAGAAGGAATATCAGGATATGAAATTATCAATCCAAGTGCAAAAAAAATGATAGTAACATATTCTTTCACAAAATATACAGCAGAACATTTTGTGAAAAATAATCCTGAATTTGGTTTAATAATTATAAAATTCCTAAAACCAATCGACGAAAGACTCAGAGAAGAAATAATCGCAAATAAATACGAAGAATTAATATTCGCTGAATCAAACTACTCAGGACAAGTAGAAAAACACTTATCAAATGAACTTGGTCTGAAATATATTCCAAACCTCAAAATATCAAACCTCAGAAAATACGACCTCTTCCCTTTCTATATCGAAGATTTTAATGAATTATTAAGCAAATAAAATAATGAGAACTTGATTAACAAATATACAGTGGTGTCCGGGTTGTGGTGATACTTTGATCATCGCAGCTATTAAAAAGGCATTCCAAGAGTTAGAAATCGAATCACACGAACGTGTGGTTGTTTCTTGAGTTGGTTGTGCTTGAAAAGCCAGTCAATATATCGATGGATATGCTGCTGAAACACTTCATGGGAGAACCCTTCCGTTTGCTACTGGGATTAAAATGGTAAATCCTGAATTAACAGTACTTGCTACTGGTGGTGATGGTGATGGTTATGGAATCTGAATGGGGCATTTTATCCATGCATGTAAACGTGATTTAAATATTACTTATATTGTAATGGATAATGAAAATTATGCTCTGACAACTGGACAAGCAAGTCCAACAACTCCAATCGGAGCAGTAACTAAAACTACTCCTTATTGAAATACATCAGCTCCATTTGATCCAATTAAAATCGCAGAACAAGCTGGATGTAGATTTGCAAAATGGGCTGATTCAGTAAAGTTTATGGAAATGAAAGAAATAATCAAAGAAGCAATTCAACATGAAGGTTTTTCTCTTGTAAATGTACATCAAGCATGTCCCAGTTATAAAAGGTGGTAAAATAAACACAACAATGAATACATAAACGAAAAGAATAAAGAAAAAACTCGATCATTTTAAAAAAGCATACACAATAATTGAACTCATAAAAAAAGACTGAAAAATAGTCTTTTTTTTGCATCTAATATAAAAGTGTGTTTTAATAATAATAGATTTAATTATTCAAAAACATATTATGTTGAAGAGGATGTACAAAGCCTATAAAAAATTCTTTGATGAAAAACTATGAAATGGTACAACTGTAGTTTCACTCGTTGCTATTTTAATCATCGCAATTTGATCATGTACACCAAATACAAGTTACTTAAAAGTTAATGCAATAGAGGTAACAGGCCTCATACAACAAGATAATACAGTAACCATTAATGGTAAAATATTCAAAGTAGTCTTACAAGAAATAAATAAATAAAAAAGAGAGAAAATTTTATTTTCTCTCTTTTTTATTTCATTTTAATTTTATATACTTCTCAATTTATTCATATTTTTGATAATTTCTTGTGAAATACTTCTGATATATGATTTTCAATATACAGAAATTCTTGTTGTAATAGTGGATTATTCGTAGTAATACGAAATATTTTTTCTGATTTTTTAATAGAAATAATTTTTTCTGAAATATCTATATTTTTTTCTTTTTTAAATATTTCTACCACACTATTCCAAAGAAGTGATTTCAAAATTGCACTTTTTTTCTGTGAAGAATAAAAAGTATGATTAGCTATATCCATATTAAAAACAAATTACAAATTCTCCTTTTAGTTTTCATGGAGTATTTTCAAAATATTCAGCAATTTCACTTGCTGTTCCTCTTTTAAATTCTTCGAATTTTTTCGTTAATTCTCTTCAAACTACAAGATAGTGGTCATCTCCAAAATATTGACCAATTTCTTTCAGAGTTTTTACAATTCTATGAACTGATTCATAAACAACCACTGTTTCTCCTCCTGCTTTTGATTCTCTTCTCTCAACAATACTTTTAAATAATGTCATTCTTCCTTTTTTTACTGGCATAAAACCAAGATAAAGAAAGTGATTCATTTGCATACCAGAACCAACTAGAGCCGTTGTAAATGCTGTAGGACCAGGGATTGGAACTACCTCTATACCAGCCATAATAGCTTCTTTAATGAGAATATATCCAGGATCTGAAATACCAGGAGTCCCTGCATCACTAATCAAAGCCATAGTTGCCCCCCCTTTCATTTGTTCAATGAGTTTATGAATTTTTCATTGACCTGAATGACTATGAAAACTTATAAGTGGTTTTTTAATCTCATAACGATTTAACAATACTCCACTTGTTCTTGTGTCCTCACAAGCAATAGAATCCACCTCACCTAATATTCTCACTGCTCTATAGGTTATATCTTCTAGGTTCCCAATAGGAGTTGAAACAATGTATAACATTAGTTTTTAAACTTAATAATAATTTAGAATAGTTTATCGTGGAAAATATTTTTGTAAAGAAAAAATATCTATATAATTAAATTACAAGACCTAAAGTTAAAATGAATTTTTAAAGTAATAAAACATTTGACTTCTTAATACTAAAGGGATATAATACTTGTACATGTTAAGTTTCTAAGAGATACCACTCAAATAGAAAACAATAAAAAAAAAGAAGAGATTAGTTACCTTTTCTTTTTTTTGTGGTTGGAATACCCTCGGAATGTATCCCTCACACTTTATTACACTGTTATCCGTTCAAAGAGTTTTACAAGCAGGTACTTAAAGGACATACGTCCCATAACCCTTCAAACTCTTTTGAGTAATTTTCTTCTTTTATCTTCTACTTTCATGTTAAGTCGATAAGAAATACCACTCTTAACCTAGTTATCAATACCACCACAAGTCCGAGAAGGCAAAAGGAGGTAGTTAATCTCCCGATACTAACACCTCAATTAAGAGGAAATAATGCAAGATAGCGCTTGCTTCTATCTCACATTATTATTATATATACATATTATTTTATACAAAATTTTAGAATTATTTCATGAGAAGAACTTATTTTTAGTATCTATTCTATGCGAATTAGAGATATAGATATAGATATAAAAAATTATAACAGACATTATAACTTTTTTAACACTCAATTTTTTGAGTTTCTATCATCTTATAAATCAAACAATTTTGATTCTCAAAATCTCATATGAGTAAGGTTCTTGCATGAGCTGTTTCTTCAAAACTGATATTCCCTACATGACGTTTTTTTCAAAGTATTTCACTATTCACTAATTTTCAAAAATTTCAATAAAATTGATCAGAAAGAAAAGTTTCTCCTAAATAATTATATTTATTTAAATAATCTGCAAAACATTGAGCATAATCTTCTAAAGCATCTCCGCTACGAATTATTTTTAATAGATGGTAAAACCTTCATACTCAAAGAATATATCCTTGATTTACAACACTGTTGAGTGTTTTCTCCATTAGATCATTTTTTCTGAGTTGTGTTTGCTTTTGTTTATGTGCATACTTCCTGAAACCTTTTGTGATAAAGTTTTCCATGAGTACATCAAGAGATTTATGATATGAACTAATAATTCACAATCCATCAAAATTATGATTTTCTTCGAGTGAATGAAACTGTATTTCTGCTGAAATAATGTTTTCAATAAAATCTCATGGGATATTGAGCATAAGAATTTCTCAAATAAAATTAGTTATCTTTTCTATAATAATTTCTTCTGATATTTCCGTATGGTTTCATCAGTCTTGATTATGTTGAATTCCTATTTGCTCAACTTGTGAACGAACCTCTCTCTCCATCCATACTTGAGCAATTTTTAATTTATGCTTTAAATCAGAATTTTCTAACTGTAGTGCTTGTATATTCATTTTTTCTACAAATAAATTGGAAATATTTTATAATAAAAGTATAACATATATCTGTTTAAAAATACAAAAAAAGTCTCTTTATTAAATAAAGAGACACTTTTTTAGAGACATATAGCAATACAAGGGTTAAAGGAGGAAACCTTCTACCGTTATATGTCTCATATATAATATAACTCAAATTTGTAAAAAAATCAAATTTTTTTACTATAAATACTATAAGAAACAAATATTAACTCAATACATTATGCTTTTAGTCAATCTGAATCAAGATTATAATAAAAAAAATCATTATTTTTCTAATACTCTTCTTGCGAATATAGAAGATAATATTAAAAATAATAAAAAATCAATTCTTTACTTAAATAAAAGATGAGATTATTCTGCTCTCATATGTGAATCTTGTCAACATATATATAAGTGTAATAACTGTGATGTATCTCTAAATGTTCATCATTATCCTGCAAAGATGATTTGTCATTTATGTAATGAATCACATAATATAGCATCAAAATGTTCTGAATGTTCTAATAATACTTTAAAAAAAATATGAGTTTGAACTCAGCAAGTAGAAAAATTTTTGATAGAATATTTTAGTTGAAAAAATATTAATATTTTTCGTTTTGATGCAGATGTAATTAAAAACAAAACTGAAAAAGAAAGTGCATTGGAAAAATTACATAATTCAGATATAATAATTGGTACAAAAATGATTACTACTTGATTTGACTTTTCAAACGTATGACTCGTTTGTGTTATGCTTTTAGAGCAAGAATTATTAATTCCCTGATATAATACTCAAGAAAAGTTATATTCAAACATAACTCAGTTACTATGAAGAGGTTCTAGGAAATGAGAGATTTCTGAAACTATTATTCAAACCTTTTTACCAGAAAATGAAATAATAAAAACTATTACAGAAAAGAATTATAAAGAATTCTTTATTGCGACACTGCATGACAGAAAACTCTTTCGTTATCCCCCTTTTAATGAAATGGCAAGCTTAGAATATAGGCATAAGTCAGAGGAAAAAGCGAAATATTTTATCCAAAAGTTAAAAATAAAACTTGATTTCATAGATAATGAAAGTCTTTATGAAATAACTATGACTCATAACAGTTTCAAAAAATACAATCAATATTATTTTAAAATAATAATTAAATGAAATAATATAAGGGATTTTATAAATAATATTAAATCTGACATATTAAAAAACAGTAATTTATCACTTATATTTGAGTACTAATTTTAGAAGTTTTTCGCAAATAAAAAAAATATACATATAATGTGATACGTACGATTAAGGAAGGAAAAACAGTTTTTCACAAATAAAATGAAATAGCCTTGATTTTAAAAAAATATTCAGTAAAAATGCATCAGAAATATATTACTACTAAATTAAATAACAGTATGAAATTTTCCATTAAAACAAGTCAATTAAAAAAAGGTCTTGATATCGTTAACCATGCAACTGCGTCAGTTACTACGACTCCTATATTGGAAAATATATTATTAAAAGTTAACTTTAATAATATTGTTTTAACATCAAATAATTTAGAAATGGCTATTGAGTATGTTATTTCTGAAGATATTAATATTGCTCAAGAAGGTGCTTTTTGTATTCCAAGTAAATTATTTAGTAATTATATTGCATTAATTACAGACGATGAACTAAGTATAGAACTATTAAGTGATGCTTCTATTCGTTTAGAAACTACCAGTGGAAAATTAAAAATCAAAGGTTTTGAAGCAGATGAATTTCCATTAATTCCAGCTATTAAAGAAGAAGTAAGTCTTACTCTTAGTGGTGAAGTAGTGAGAAAATCTATTGAAAAAACTCTTTTTTCTTCAGCTGAAGGTAATATTAGACCAACATTAGCTGGTATTTCTGTAAATATCACAAAAATAGATACAACTTTCGCATCAACAGATAGTTTTAGACTATCAGAATTCAAAACAACATTAGATGCAGCATTAGAACATTCATTTTATGGTATTATCCCAAATAAAACAGCTTCTCAAATAAGAAGTATACTATCAGATAATGACTCAGTAAAAATTGTATCTGGTGAAAGCCAAATTGCTTTTATTTCAGGAAATACAAAAATTTACTCTCGTTTATTAAATGGTAAATTCCCTGACTATAAAACATTCTTCCCAAATTCTTATTCAACGAAAGCTGAAATAAATAGAATAGACTTAATGGGAGCTTTGAAAAAAATAAATCTAATCAGTAGAGAAAATAATTATTCAATCAAAATGAGTATTAGTAGTGAAAATGGTGTATTATTAGAAACATCTGAAACTCAAATTGGTGAATCAGATGTAAGTCTTGTTAGTGCAGTAGAATGAGAAGATAATATTGTTGGTGTAAACTCAACATACTTCTTGGAAGTATTAGGTGTTATTGATACTACTCATGTGAGTATTAGTTTTGAAAACCCTCTCTCTCCTATATTAATAACTCCTGTTAGAGATCCAGATAAAGCACAAAATACTGATTCATTTAAACATATCATAATGCCTTTAAAAATATAATCGTATTTTTATCATATATTACATTCTTTAGAAAAAAAATGAATAAAATAACTGAAATAGTTGTAGAAATAGAAAAATTAAAAGCTGAACAAAAATACACTGCAGCAATTGAATTGCTAGAAAAAAGTATAGTAGAATATCATTCAGATTATAGATTATACGAAGAATTAGCTGATATTTATCTATTCAAAGGTGAATTAGATAAAGCACTAAAATCAATAAATCATGCTATTAGTTTAAATAAAGAATCTGCTACAGGTTGTTATTTAAAAGGATTTATTCTTTTATCACAAGATAAAGTAGTTGATGCTATTAAATTACTTGAAAAATCTAATGAATTGTTATGAAATAATTCTGAAGTTTTAAGAAATCTTGGTTGGGCTTATACATTAAAAGGTCAAACAGAAAAAGGTATTATTATACTAAAAAGAGCTTTAAATTTAGCTCCAGATGATGAATTAATTACTGAAGATTTAGCTATGGCTCTTATTTGAGCATGAGAAATCACTCAATGAAATGATTTATTAAAAAAGATTGGTAAAAAAATTATGTCATAATCATTAAAAATGCCCTTCACTCAAAAAAAAATTGCTCCTAAAATTATCTGAATAATTGATATTTGAAGTTATAAAATTCGTGTTTGAATTTGTAAAATTTTTAATAATGAATTAAATCTCATTTGATATTGAGAAAAAAGACAAAATACAGATGATATAGTTATGCATGAATTTGTGAATTTAGAATGAATCTGTGAGAATATAAATGCTGCGATTGATAAAGCTGAAAATGACTCTGGAACAAAAATTCATGATATCATCATAAATATTCCTTTTGAAGAAATATTTTTTGAAACAAGTAAAATTAATCATATTAGATCTAATCCAAAAGTTGAGATTACAAAACAAGAGCTCACTCAAATAATGGAAGATGTTGAAACACAAGCTCTTAAAAAACATTATAAACATATTAGATCAACTTCTGGTTATACAAAAAAAGATATAAGACTTATAATATGAGGTATTTCTGAAATAAAAATTGATAAAGAAAAAAGTAAAAAATTATTAAAACTATCTCCAAAAGAAATAAATATTTCTTTATTAAATATCTTTATTCCAGAGGCTAAATATGAAACTATCCAAACTATTTGAAGAGTTTTAGGTAAGAATATAAAAAAAATTATTCCTACAGAATTTGCCATAACAAAATTATTCAAGAAAAAACAAGATGTTGTAGTTATTGATTTATGAAGTACTCAAACTTCTATCATAGTAAAAAAAGACAATAAAATTGTATGAGTAAAAAAATATGCTTTTGGAATAGATTCTCTTATTAAAAAAATTCGTCAAAATTACAACAGAACAAAAATTGAAATTATAAAAACCATAGATCAAAATATCTATGAATTAGAAAAAAAAGAATTTTTAGAAATTTTTGAAAATATTCTCGTAATTTCTCTCGAAGAAATATTATGAGAAACTCTTTGTCCAAGTGATTTTTTTATGATAGGATGATGAAGTAATAAATTTCTCAGAGATTATTTAACTCATACAAATCTCAATCAATATAATTTAAAAGTAGCAAAAGATATATCTTTTATTACTCCAACAATCGAATATTTCGATAATATCGATTCTTCAAAATCAAATCTCAATATCTACGCAATGATGATGTCTACTCTATCTTTCATTAAAAAAGAAAAAGACCCTATCGAAGAATCGCTCAAAAATGCACTTTGTGAAATGCAAAACAAATAAAAAACCAAAAATTATTTTGGTTTTTTATTTTGAATTTTCTTCGATTTTTTCAATAAAGAAATCTTCTAAGCTTCCTTCTATATCTGATATTTTTTTACCTTCTACAATTAAGTTCCCAACATGAATAATACTTATTCTATCACAAATACTTTCTACATCTGCTAGGATATGTGTATTAAAGAAAATAGTTGTTCCTTCTTTTTTTAATGAAACAAGTAAATCTTTAACCATCTTACGTCCAATTGGATCAAGACCACTCATAGGTTCGTCTAGGAATAATAGTTCTGGTTTATTGATGATAGATTGAGCCAGTCATACTCTTTGGAGCATACCTTTAGAATAAGTATGTAAATATTTATCTGCTGCCTCATATAAACCGACTCTTTCTAATAATTCGTTTACTCTATTTTTTAAATTTTTACCTTCTAATCAAAAGAATTTTCCATTAAAGTCTAAAAATTCTCTCCCAGTAAGATGTTTATATAAATAAGTGTTTTCAGGCATAAATCCTATTTTTTCTTTTGATTTTTTCGTGAGACCTAATTCTCAAAAAACAGAAATACTCCCTGATTCAGGTTCAATAAGCCCCATGATAGATTTCATTGTTGTAGTTTTCCCTGCACCATTAGGTCATAAAAAACCATAAATTTCACCTGCATTTACTGTAAAACTTACATCTTTTAATATTTTTTTCTTTGTTAAATATTTTACAATATTTTTAACTTCTAATATTTTCTTAACCATAAGAACAATTAATTAATAATAATTGAATTTATATTAATTTTCTTTTCCTATTTGTAAAGTAAAAAGTTGATTTTTTAGAGCTTTGTAATATAATCTTGTCATAATTTATATATAAATATTTTTCGATGTTAGAAACAGCCAAACAATGAATTCAAAAAGCTATTAACCACCTTGAATCAGAATATTCAAAATTACAAATGGGAAGAGCAAATCCTGCATTAGTAGAAGATATTCTTGTAGATTCATATGGAGCAATGCAACAGCTTAAAAATACAGCTACTGTAGGTCTATTAGATTCACAAACACTATCAATTAAACCTTGGGATAAATCTACACTTCATGCAATTGCAAAAGCAATCTCTGAGTCAGGTTTAGGTTTAAATCCTCAATCTATGTCAGATTCAGTGATGATAAAAGTACCTCCAATGACTGAAGAAAGAAGAAAAGATATTGCTAAAATTGCTAAAAGATTAGCAGAAGAAGCAAAAGTTTCGGTGAGAAATGTAAGAGCTGATGCAATGAAAGGAGTTAAAAAAGCAGAAGATGATAAAGATATTTCTGAAGATCAAAAAAAAGACTACGAAACAGATTTACAAAAATCTATTGATGATGCGAATAAAAGTATTGATGAACATTTTAAAAATAAAGAAATTGATATAATGAAAGTATAATTCAAGAAAAAAAACTTGATTTACAAAAGATTTTTTATATAATCACCCGGTAATTTCTGACTAATAAGTCAGACAATCAATTTAAATATTTATTAATATTAATAAGATGGCTAAAGGTAAGAGAACATATGTTGCATTTTATTCAACAGAAACTGGTAACATGGTTCACATGACAAACATTCAAAAAAAGAATTATGAAGCTGGTGTAAAATGACCTACTTTAAGAAAATACAACAAAGTTACTAAAAAACACGAAGTGTTAAAAATGAAAGAAATCAAAAAAGGATCATAATTATATGATTCTTTTTTAATATTAAAATGAATCATATAAAAAAACATAGAAATTAATTTCTATGTTTTTTTATTTTAATAATTTTTCTAATTCTCCATTTTTATATAATTCGTTTAATTCAGTATATCAACCTAAGAATTTTCAATGAATATCTCATATAAATACTTGTGGTACAGTATGACAATCTGTTATATTTTGAACTTCTTTATATAGTTCTGCTTTAAGCGTAATATCTATGTTTTTGTATTCTACTCAGATTTTATCTAATATTCTTACTGCAGCATGACAAAATGGGCAATATCATTTTGTAATTATTGTTATCATTATTATTTATATTATCAGTTAGTAATAACATATTACTTCCCTATCTTAATATTATCTAAATTAACTTCTAAAAGTATTTTTTTCTATAAATGCATCAACTTCAGCAGATAACTCTTCTGAAAGAATTTCATTTGTAGAAACTTGAGATACATCTTCATCAGCTTCTAATGCTTCTACCATTTTTTTGAATTGTAGCGCTTTATCAAAATCATCCAGTGCTACTTCATTATCAGCAATATAATCTATTTTTGATTCCATTAACTCAATATTTTTATCTTCAAATGCTTTTTCTACATCATGAAAGTCTTCTAAACTTGTGACAATTTTTATATAGTTATCATCACTGATAATATCTTCTGCTGCAGTTTCAAATGTAAATTCTTCTACTGCTTCATAAGCATATTTTTTTGGATCTATGAATATAATACCTTTTCTATGAAACATCCATGATACAGCTCAATTTTCACCCATATTTCCACCACATTTAGAGAAAGCATGACGTATACTTGAAACTGTTCTGTTTTTATTATCAGTTAGAGTAGTAACCATTACAGCAACTCCTCCAGGAGCGTATCCTTCATAAGTGATTTCCATAATTTGATCAGCATCTTTATCTTCACCTGTACCTTTTTTGATTGCTCTATCAATAGTATCATTTGGAACTCCCTCTTTTCTTGCTTTATACATCGCTGTAGCAAGTGATGGGTTATCATCAGGATTTCCACCTTTTTGTGCAGCAACAGCAATTAATTTTGCATGAATCGAGAACACTTTTCCTTTCGCAGCATTCACTACATTCTTTCTTTGTTGTATAACTGGTCCTCTTCCCATTGTTTCTTCTTTAAATATTATTTTATTACCTTTAAATCTATGAATTTTGGCTATTTTGTCAAACAAAAAACGGATAGTAGAAACTATCCGTTTAATTAATAAAAAATATTTTTAACGTTTATGTTGTGTTGACCACGAGCCTAAGCAGCCTTTTCCATCACTATTAGTATGAGGAGAAAGTGCTCCACCTGGTAGTACTACCATTTTATCATGCGTATATTTTGATAATTGGATATCATTAACAGCTACTCTTTGACAGTTAGGACAAGTTCCAGGAACACGTATTTGAACATTATTATTCTTTTTTTTCATTATTTTCCCCTTTTAGACTAAATTGTCGAAAATATAATAAATATTTTTTATATATTGTCAAGATTTATTGACTATATAAATAATATATATACAATTTATTTACATTTATATGGCTGAATTCAATACCCAAACGCAATTATTTTTAAGTTAAAAAGAGATAATACTCATCGTATTTTTTGTAATTATATAAAAAATATATAAAATACAAACATAGTTGATGAAACTATTTGAAATGTACTTGATTCGGTGAA
>JAWUYB010000037.1:0-42349 GCA_034111025.1 Candidatus Altimarinota bacterium
TTCACCGAATCAAGTACATTTCAAATAGTTTCATCAACTATGTTTGTATTTTATATATTTTTTATATAATTACAAAAAATACGATGAGTATTATCTCTTTTTAACTTAAAAATAATTGCGTTTGGGTATTGAATTCAGCCAACTATAAGTAAAATTATAATATAATAAATATTATAATTGTCAAAATAATATATTTTATATTTTTAAAAAATATATTATAATTAAAAGAAATTATATTTTTATTCTAATATTATGTCAGAACTTGCACCAGGTTGATCGAATGCACGTATGAGCGCAGCACAAGTTAGAAAGTATACAAGGGATATGAAAAAAGCTCAAGATGAAGCAAAGAAAAAACTAGCTGAAGCTGAAAAAAATTGAGAATTAAATGAAAATACTGAACAATTAGAAAAAAATATGGATAAAATGCTTGATGAATTATAAAAAAAAATATTACATAAATATGTAATATTTTTTTTATTTGACCCAACCATCAACTAGATCATCAATAATTGAAGCTATTTTTCTTGAACTATGACGAACAAAATCTTGTTCGTGAAGCATATCTCTTTCAATAATCTTATAAGATTTATTAAGTAAATCTTTTTTATCCTTTTCTTTGATTTTAACTGGTTTTTTTCATTCAGAATCTTTATATTTTTTTACCATATAATCAGAAATATTTCCATTATTTACAACTACATAGTCTAATATTCATTTTCCTAAATATTTTTCAATAACGTCAATAAAATCTTTTACTTCAAAACCTGATGTTTCTCATTGTTTAGTCATAATATTACAAAAGTATACTACTTTTGCATTACTATTTTTGATTGCTTTTTTAACTCATTTTACCAGTAAATTTGGTACAATTGATGTATATAAATCACCAGGACCTATAACTATAATATCTGAATTAGCTAAAGCATTTTTAGCTACAGAATTAACTCTAACTTCTGGCTCTAAATAAGCTTCTATAATTTTTAAATCTGGATTATGTACAGGCACATCTATATTTGATTCTCCACATATTTTTTGACCATTTTCTAATTCTACACAAAGGTTTGATTGTTCCATAGTAACAGGAATAACTTTCCCTTTTACTTTAAACATTTTATTAATTTCTTTGATCCCATCACCAAAATCTCCAGTAATATCAGCAAGAGCTGTAAGCAGTAAATTCCCTACAGTATGACCTGATACAGATGACTCTTTATCGAATCTATATTCGAATAATTTTCTCAGTATTTCTGATTCATTACTAAGCGCTAATATAGCTCTTCTAATATCTCATGGGGGTAATACACCAAATTCATCTCTTAATAAACCAGTACTACCTCCAGTATCACTCATCGTAACAATAGCTGCCAAGTTATAATCAGGATTTTCTTTTAAACCAGAAAGGACATTATATGTCCCCGTTCCTCATCAAATTGTTGTAATATTTATTTTATTTTGAAACATTATATTTTTTTCAAATTAATTTATGAACCTCATTATAAACATATATAAGTATTGTAAAGTATTTAGCTATTTTTTTATTTTATCAATACAGCTTTTATTCTTCTTACTCCAGAACTACTTGCTTCTTCTTTTTTAATTTTAAATGTCCCCATTCAAACTGTAGTTTCTACATGTGGTCATCCACAAAGCTCACGAGAGTAAACTTTACCTGATTTCCCTGTCATAGAATACACTTTTACAACATCTGGATACTTTTCCCAGAATGATCATTCAACTCACTCATCAATAGCTTGTTGTTTTGGTACTTCCTTCATTATAATACTTGTTTCATCGGCTATTGCTTCGTTTACAAATTCTTCTACTTTATCAAGTATATCTCTTTGTACTTTTCAGTCAGCATTAAAATCAAAACGTAATCTTTCAGGAGTTATATTTGAACCTTTTTGATGAATATTTCAACCAAGTACAAAATTTAAACCAGCAAGTAATAAATGAGTTGCTGTATGTAATTGTGTTGTTTCAATTCAATCATCTGCTAAACCTCATGCAAATTTCTTTTCTGAACCTGCTCTTGATTTTTCTTGATGTTCTTCAAAAGCTTTATTAAATCCTTCTTTATCTACCTTATACCCTTGTTCTGTTGCAAGTTCTACAGTCATTTCAAGTGGAAAACCAAAAGTATCATATAATTTGAATGCCTTTGGTCCAGCAATAGTATCTATTTTTTTACCTGATCTTTCAAATGCAATTTGGAAACCTTTGAGTAATTTATCAAATTCTTTTAACCCTGACTTAAGTGTTTTTGCAAATTTTTCTTCTTCTTTTTGTAACTCAGAATATATTTTTTCTTCATTATTTTTAATAGAAGAATATACGTCTCTAAATTTATCAGCAAACATTTTTGAAACCTCTACAAGAATATTTTCTTCGTAGTTCATTTTATATGCCTCTCTTATTGATCTTCTTAGAAGTCTTCTTAAAACATATCATTGATCCATATTATTTGGAACAATTCCATCAGCTATTATATGAGTTCACATTCTCACGTGATCAGCAATAATTCTTGCTCATTTTTCGTTATAATTTTCTTCTCCAACTAATTCTTTGATTTTTAAGAGTACATCTGAGAATGCATCAGTTTCATATACAGATTTAACACCATTAAGTGTAGCTGTAATTCTTTCTAAACCCATTCATGTATCTATATTCTTATTTGGAAGAGCTGAAAGTTTACCTTCAGTATCTCTGATATATTCCATGAATACATTGTTCCAAATTTCCATCCAGTTATCTTCATCATGAGCTACGTTTGAGTGTATTGTTGGTTCACCTTCACCAACCCAGTAGAATATTTCAGAATCTGGTCCACATGGTCCAGTATCTCCAGCTGCCCACCAGTTTTCAGCTTTATCTAAATATGAAATTCTTTGTTCTGGCATTCCTACTTTTTTCCAAATACTTGCTGCTTCTTCGTCTCTAGGAGCATCTTCATCACCTTCAAAAACAGTGACTGCTATATATTTTGGATCAAGATTTAACCAATCAGAACTTGTTAAAAATTCATATGACCAAGCAATTGATTCTTCTTTAAAGAAATCTCCTAATGACCAATTCCCTAACATTTCAAAAAATGTTAGATGAGTATCATCACCAACTTCTTCAATATCGTTAGTTCTTACACATTTTTGAGAGTTTGTAATTCTTTTCCCTTTGGGATGAACTTCACCTAAAAGATATGGAACCATAGGTTGCATTCATGCTACATTAAATAATACTGATGCATCATTTTCTGGAATTAATGGAGCTGATTCAGTAATATAATGACCTTTTGTTACCATAAAGTCTAAAAACTTTTTTCTAATCTCATTTGTTGTAAATTTCATACAGTTTTTTATTAATTTTTTATTTTCATGAAGCCATTATATGGATATTTTATATATTTCAAGAAAGCCTTGTTGATTTTTTGAAATATAAGGATTAATATGATAAAATTTAAGTAATAGTATTTATCAAAAAAATATGTCATTTGAATTACAAGACAACATTACAAAAAGCTACAGTAAAGTTGATAACTTTTTAGACGGGTTAGATAATAACTCAAAAGAAGAAAAGTTGGATTTTAAAGCTGCCTTTAAGGAATGAAAAATAATTGTAAGAAAAATAGAAACTACTAGAAAAGATTATGATAAAAATACTGAAGAATATAAAGAATTAACATCAATACTAGAAAAAGCAATTAATGAATATAAAGAACTTGAAAGAATAATCATTCAAGCATGACTGAGTGAGTGATATATATCACAAGAAGAAAGAAAAAATATAATGCTTGAACTCAGTGATATTATTGAAATAGAGGAAAATCAAAAAGATATTACTGATAATTTTAGGTTTATTGATAAAGTTGGTTGATTATTTGATAAATTTGGTTGGTGAGTAAGTGAAGATAGAGTGGAAAGAGTTATTGAAGAAAGTATGAATGCTAGATGATTAGATAATAAAAGAGTTAAAGAAAAGGAAGCAAAAGAAATTACAGAAAATGCTTTAAAGTTTTTTAATGAAGCTAATAATAAATCTTTGACTTGAGATCCACTATATCAAGTTGCTTTTAAAGAAGAATTATTAAAACAAAAATCAGAATTTGATTGAAAATATAAAGATTATTTAAATTGAAAAATAAATATTGAAGAACTTGAAAGTGAAATGGATGACATTGATTTATTAAATATTGATATGCTTAGTGAAGCCTTATTAGAATGAGCTTCATACTTTATTTGAGATTTATTCTCTTCTGATGAGCCTAATATTCCTGAAATGAAAAAAAAGTTATGAAAAATGAATTTAATCTATCTTGCATCTAGAGCTAATAATTTGTCTTGAACTAATTCGTTTAAAGAAGAAAGAGATGATGTTGCTGAAAAAATAATGAAATTAGAAAATAAAGATTGAATCTGAATATGAAAACATGAAACAATTTGAGTTTTTACTTATAATAAAGAAGAAATAAATAATCAAATATTAACATGAAACTTTGATAATATTGATAAATATAAATTGTTTTTTTATATAAAAAATGAACTTAAAAATTTTAGTGAAAATACTGTAACTGAGTTATTAACACTCTATCCTAGAAATTTTATTAAATATCTATCAGAGCAATTTTTAAATGATAAATGAATGATTAATGTATTGTTTCATGAAGATAAAAATTCTAAAAAAATTAAATTTTTAAAAGAAATAACAAATATAGATAAAGTACTAAATTTAAGCAATATAAATGATTTAAATTTAGCGACAAATGAATTTACTGAAACATCTATTGAATTTACGAATGCCAAAGATTTACTCTGAAACAAAGAAATGAGGGGGAAATTTTTAGAAACAATTAGTAAAGACCCCGATAATTTGAATAAATATTTACAAGATTTAAAAATATATTCAATAGAATTAGAGTTTCAAAATATCTCTTCTGATATAAAAAAGAAATTATTGAATACTAATGTAATATTATCTGAAGAAGAAAAAAATGAAAAAATTGAAAGCTATAAAAATGACTTAATAAATGGTATAAAAAAAGGATACTCATGAGATAAACTTATGTGATATTTATTATCAAAATGATATTCTCGTTGAAGTACTGAAGCTATATCTACAATACATGATACCTTTACAATAGAATATAATGGTGTAATACAGGAACTAAATAATGAAATTGAAAAATCAAAATCCTTATCTATGGAAGATAAAGAAAAAATTGAAATTTGATTAAAAAACGAAATTATAAATAATGAAAAATTCTCTGATAGAACTGAATCATTATCGATTTTAAATGATGAAGATTTTGAAATATTTAGAGATAAACTAAATCAATGAGAAACATTTGATGAAATTGATGAGTATTTTTCTGAAAATAATGAAGAATATAAAGATTTATTAGAAAGACAATCTATAAAAAATAGAATTATTGAGAAAGATTTTCAAGAGATAGAAACTTCTAGTTATCAAGGTTATACAATAGATAATAATTGAGTCTGAAGCTTTTTAAGCACTGAAGAAAATAAAGAAAAAATAAAAATTACTGAGAAAGAAGCAGAATTAGTAGAGAATAATCCTGATGCATTAAAAAACCTAATTGATACAAAAGAAAAATTAGATATTTTATGACTTGATTTTATATGGACATATAGAAAAGATTATATAGAAACTATGAAAAGTACTCCTTGATTTATGGATGCTAAAATGGATATTTGAGATGATTTTATAAATTCTGAAGAATTTAATAATTTATTAAAATATACACTTTCATTATTATGAGAAAATCCTGCTAATTCTTATAGTTGAAATATTTCAAAAATTGTAAAATTAAGTTCTGTGTCTGAAACAGATAATAAAACAGATTTTGTTACATGATATGGTAAAATTTGAACATTATTTCATGAAATGTGATATATTTGAGAATCTTCAATGGATACCAATAATATTACAAATATGCAAGACTATAAACAAACAATTAAAAATCATGAACAAAAAAAAGAAGCCTAATGGCTTCTTTTTTTTATAATGCTACAACGATGTCTGCATCAGGTTCTTCATCTTCTCTTACTGTCGAAGCTCTTACAATTTTATCTCAAGCTTTTTTCAATTTTGTTAAAATAACTCATTGAGTAACTCTTGAAGTTTTTCTAATTCCTTTGAGTGACATTCTAATCGTTTGTCCTCCTTTTGAAATAAGAATAATATCTGATTCTTTTCTATCATTATCTGAAATCATTTTAGCAGAGATTAATTTCCCTGTTTTTGCAGTAACAGCCATAGCTTTTACTCATGCTCCTCATCTTTTTTGATTTCTATATTCATCAATTCCAGTAAGTTTTCACATACCGTTTTCAGTAACAATAAAGACAAATTCTTTATCGTCTCAAACAATAGCCACTTCGATTACTTCATCTTCAGGTTTAAGATTTATACCTCTTACCCCTGCTGCTGCTCTTCCCATTGGACGAACATCATCTTCATCAAATTGGATAGCTTTTCATGCTTTAGTAGCAATAAAGATATTATCATGACCTGATGTAGTTTTTACCCAAGATAGTTCATCTCCTTCTTTTACTCCAACTACTTTTAATCCATTTGCACGAATATTTTTTACTTGTTCCATATCAAGTTTTTTAACAACACCATTTTTAGTAACAAAGAATAAGTTTTTATTTACTTCTACAGATATATCTAATATTGCAGATATTTCTTCATTTTTTTCTAATCCTAATAAGTTAATAATAGGTTGTCATTTAGCTATTCTTGATGTTTCTGGTATTTCGTATGCCGGAAGTTGAAATACTCTTCATTGAGTCGTAAAGAATAATAAATCTGAATGATTATGAGTAGGGATAATGAGTTTAATTTCATCATTTTCTTTTGTTCATGTTGATACTCATTTCCCTCCTCTTCTTTGTGTTCTAAATGTGTTTGCTTTTAATCTTTTAATATAAGAATTTTTAGATAAAACTACCATGATTTCTTCATTTGGTATAGTATCTTTTGGATTAAATTCTCATACTTTCCCAGCATTTACTTGAGTTTTTCTTTCATCACCAAAAGTTTCTTTAATATAAGCTAACTCTTCTGTAATAATTGAAGTTACTCTTTCTGGTTTTGCTAAAATATCATTTAGATCAGCAATTAATAAATGTTTTTCAGTTAATTCATCTTCTAATTTTTGTCTTTCAAGACCAGCGAGTTTATTTAATTTCATTTCTAAAATTGCATCTGCTTGGATTTGAGAAAAAGAGAAATCATTCATTAAATTCATTCTAGCTTCGTCTCTTGTACTTGATGATTTAATTAATTTAATAATTGCATCAATATGATCGAGTGCTTTTTTTAAACCTTCTAATATATGAGCTCTCGCTTGAGCTATTCTTAATTCATATTGAGTTCTTCTTGTAACAACTTCTTGTCTATGAGCAATAAATTCTTCTAAAAATTCTTTTAAGTTGAATAATCTTGGTTGTTTCCCTCTTTCTCATAGACCTACCATATTATAACCAAAACTTGTTTGAAGTTGTGATAATTTATAGAGTTGATTTAATATTTTTTTAGGAAAAGCATCTTTTTTTAGTTCCACAATAACTCTCACAGAGTCTTTATTTGATTCATCTCTTAGATCTGAAATACCTACTATTTTTTTATCTCTTACTAAATCAGCAATTTTTTCTACAAGTGATGCTTTATTTAATCAATAAGGAATTTCAGAAATATTAATTATATTTCTTCATTTTTTTCATTCTTCTATATTAGCAACACCCCTTACTACTACTGAACCTCTTCATGTAGAATAAGCCTTTAATAATGCTTCTTTATCGTAGACAATACCTCCTGTTGGGAAATCTGGACCAGTGATAAATTGCATTAAATCTTCAACAGTAACATCAGAAGTGTCTTCTTTATGTACTAGAAAATCAATAGCATTTATTAGTTCCGTTAAATTATGAGGTGGAATATTTGTAGCCATCCCAACAGCAATACCCATTACCCCATTCATAAGAAGGTTTGGTAATTTTGTAGGCATAACTGTAGGTTCTTGTTTTGTTGTATCAAAGTTATCTCTAAAATCAACTGTTTCTTTTTCAATATCAGCTAATAAAAATTCAGCTAATTTCGTCATTTTAGCTTCCGTATATCTATAGGCAGCTGCTCTATCACCATCCATAGATCAAAAGTTACCTTGACCATGAACAAGAGGATATCTTAGACTAAAATCTTGAGCCATACGTACCATAGCTTCATATACTGAACTATCACCATGAGGATGATAACTCCCAAGTACATGACCAACTACAGTAGCTGATTTTCTAAATTTTGCATTAGATCTCAAACCTTGTTCGTGCATAGAATACATAATTCTTCTATGTACTGGTTTTAAACCATCTCTTACATCAGGTAAAGCTCTTGATACAATTACACTCATTGCATATTCAAGATAACAAGATTCCATTTCAGCTCTAATACTTTTATCTTCATCACCAGAATATACCATTCCAGTTTCAATAGGCTTTTCAATGTGTCCTTCATTTTCACTTTCGTTTTCGTCGATCGGTAGGCTAGTATTTTCAGACATAACTTAGATTCTTTTAAACAATAAAATCATACTATAAATATACGAATTTTTGGCTCGTAATCAAGAGAAAAGACGAAAAAAAAGAACTATTTTGAAAAAAGTAGTTTTTTATTAAAATATAGTTAATAATTAGTTAAAAACTATAGTATGAAAGCCATAATTTTAGCAGCTGGAAGAGGTACAAGATTACAACCTCTCACAAATACCATTCCGAAACCAATGATTCAAATATGTGGGAAACCTATATTGGAATATTTAATGGATAGTATATATAAAGATGTATCTGAAATAATTCTTATAGTTAAATATAAACAAGATATTATAGAAGAATATTTTTGAGATAATTTTTATTGAGTTAAAATAACTTATAAAACTCAATGAGAAGAAAAGTGAACAGCTTGAGCATTAAAAAATATAGACTTGGATGATCATGTATTAATATTAAATTGAGATTCAATTTTTGATAAAAGTGATATTAAAAATTTAATAAATTCGTCGAATTCTTGAGTATTAGTTAAATCAGTTATAAATCCAGAAATTTATTGAATCTGTAAAATAGATAAAGATAATAATATTCAAAATATAATAGAAAAACCTCAGGAATTTATTGGAAATCTTGCAAGCCTATGAGCATTTAAGTTTTCACCATTAATATTTAAATATATTCAAGATGTTGATTTATCAAGTAGATGAGAATATGAGCTCCCTGATGCTGTAAATAAATATATGTTAGATGATATAGTTAAAGCTATAGAAATACAATGAGACTTTATAGATATTTGATATTCATGGGATATACTTACAGCAAACTCTCATTTCTTGAAAAAGTTAGAAAAATCAGATATTAAATGAACTATTGAAGAATGAGTTACTATCAAATGAAATATAATATTAGAAGAATGAGCAATTCTTAAATCATGAACATATATAGAATGAAACTGTTATATAGGAAAAGATAGCTCTATTGGACCTCACACCTATTTGAGATGAGAAACAGTAATCTGACAAGGATGTAAAATATGAAACGCTGTGGAAGTAAAAAATTCAACATTTTGAAATAATTCCAATGCAGCTCATTTAAGTTATATTTGAGATTCTGTTGTTTGAAATAACGTAAACCTCTGATGAAGCTTTATAACAGCAAACTTGAGACATGATAATAAAAATATAAGAGTTATGCTTGATAAAAAATTAGTAGACTCTTGAAAACGTAAACTATGAGTTATTATTTGAGATAACGTAAAAACTTGAGTGAATACAACAACGATGCCAGGAAGAACTATAGATGCATGATCTATGACAATACCTTGAGAAATAGTAAAATAAAAATTCGTCAAAATTATGGTTTTTCTATTTATATACTTTTTGATTAATCTATGATAGTAATAAGAGTATATAAATTATAATAAAAAAAAAGATAGACTTGTTTTTATACAAATCTATCTTTTTATTGAATTGAACTAAACGATTGAAACGTAAATATCTTTATATACTCTTCCGTCGAATCTAGTTTTTTTCTTTTCAGTAAATTTTACCCTACCTTCTTTAGTAGCAAAGATTGTAAAATCTCTACCTGTTGAAGTACCTTCAGCAGCCCAGAATTTATTACCTTTTTGTCTTAGAATAATATTTACTGAAATAGCTTTTTGTCCCCCAAATAATTTCACACAAAGGCTGTTGGCATTACTATCTCTACCATTACTAGTAGATCATTGAGCTTTCTTGTGAGCCATGTTTCTTATTTATTGAATAAAGAGTAGAATCAAAAAATATTATTTTTTTCTTCTTTTTGCAAATCTAGCGAAGGCTTTATTAGCTTCAGCCATTTTATATACATCAAGTTTTTTCTTGTAAGCGTTCCCTGTTTCGTTCGCAGCTTCGATTAACTCGTTAGCTAGGAATTTTGAAAAGTTAGCACCTTTTTTACTTCTAGCTGAATCTATGATCCATTTAGCAGCTAAGAAAAGTTGTCTTTTAGCTTCAACTTCTTGAGGTACTTGGTAGATAGAACCACCAACTCTTTTAGGTCTTACTTCAATTTTTGGCATAATATTTTCTAATGCTTTATCAAAAATTGCTTTAGGATCTTTTTGTCCTTTTGCTTTAATTTCAGCAAAAGCATCATCTAATAATTTTCTTGCAAGTGATTTTTTACCATCTTGCATGATATAGTTGATAAATTTTTCAAACATATTTATATGGTTTCAACAATTAATAAAATATTAATAACACGCGTACTTTCAGCAATTGTAAACTTACTGCATATTATTAATCATAGGAATTGATCCCTATTTTGGTTTTTTAGCACCGTATAATGATCTTCATTGTTTTCTGTTTTGAACACCTTCACAATCAAGAACACCTCTTAATACATGGTATCTAACCCCTGGTAGATCTTTTACTCTCCCACCTCTGATTGCAACAACCGAGTGTTCTTGTAAGTTATGACCTTCACCACCGATATAAGCGTTAACTTCCATACCATTAGTAAGTCTAACTCTAGCAACTTTTCTTAGTGCAGAATTAGGTTTTTTAGGAGTCATTGTAGTTACTTTAACACAAACTCCTCTCTTTTGAGGACACCCTTTAGGCATCTTCGTTATAGTTTTTCTAATAGAATTTTTAGAAACCATTAATGCTGGAGATTTACTCTTTGTAGCTGGAGTCTTTCTATTTCTTTTAACTAATTGATTAATAGTAGGCATTAATACAAATTATAAATTATAAAGTGATTTTTTTATATAAAACGTCAGAATTATATAAAAATAATGTAAAAAGTCAATTGGATATTTTTCCTGAGAAAAATTATCTTTTTGACCATTGCATTCCTTTTCTGGCTTTATGTCTCCCTGGTTTCTTTCTTTCGACTTTTCTAGCGTCTCTAGTAATAAAACCGGCAGCTTTTAAAATAGTTCTTAAAGCTTCGTCTTTAGAAACAAGGGCTCTAGTTAAACCATGTCTAATTGCTTGTGCTTGAGCTGAAATACCAGACCCAATTACAGTTATATCGAAATGAACTTTATCTTTTAATTTAGCTAATTTAACAGGTGAGTAAATAGTGTCAAAAAGATCTTCTCTTGAAAAGTATTCAGACATATTTTTACCGTTTATAGTATTTTCACCTTTACCGTCAAATAATCTAACTTGAGCAGATGCAGTTTTTCTTTTTCCAATTGCGTAAGTATATTTATTTGCCATAAATAATTATTATTATTTTAAAATTTCTGGTTGTTGAGCTCCAAATGTATGGTCATCTCCAGTAAATAATTTCAATCTTGAAATCATACCTCTTCTTAATTTATTTTTTGGTAACATTCCGTTAACAGCAAATTCTAAGGCTTTATTAGGTTTTTTTGTAAGTAAATCTTCTAGAGATATTTCTTTAAGTCCTCCTAAAAAACCAGTATGTCTGTAATATAATTTATCAGTTAGTTTTTTACCAGTAACTTTAAATTTATCACAGTTAGTAACAATAACGTAATCTCCGTTATCTAAGTGTGGTACAAATGATGCTTTGTTTTTACCTTTAAGTACAACAGCAATTTTAGTTGCTAGTCTCCCTAAAGTTTCTTCTTTAGCATCAATTATATGCCACTTTCTATCACCACCTTTTAATTGTGTAGGTGTAAAAGTTTTCATTTAAATTAAACTTTAATAATTAAACTAATTCTATTAATACAATTTTAGCATTATCTCAATCTCTTTGTTTAATAGCAGTTGTTCTTGTAAAACCAGAAGTTTTTTCTCCTTTATATTCAGGAGCTACATTATTGAAAAGTTCACGAGAAGCTTCTTTTGTGAATAACACAGCCATTACAGCTCTAATTGCATTCATTTCATCTTTTGTATTTACAATGTTGATAAGTTTATCAATCATTGGTGAGATCAATTTAGCTTTCTTTACAGTTGTCTTAATTGATTTATGTAAGAAAAAAGATGTTAATAAATTTCTTTGCATAGCGTCTCTATGTTGAAAACTTTTATTACTAAATTTTAAATGCTTTCTTACTCTATGTCTCATTTTTTATTATAATTAATAAGTATAGTTTGAAATTAATCATCTCCTAATAACTTCAAATCTCTTTCTGCTAATGCAGATCTAATTTCAGTCATAGCTTTTTTACCAAAACCTTTAATAGAAGAGAGTTTAGTTTCTGTACATTTAGTAAGTTGTTCAATAGAAAGAATATTTCCATTAATTAAAGCATTAAGTGTACGAGGTGATAATCACATGATTTCAATAGGAGTATAAGTTTCTTTTTCAAGTTCTTCTTGTACTTCTTCTTTTTCTTTACTAATCAGATCAGCAACATTACTAATAAATTGTCCTTCAACTTGAAGAGAATCTTCATTAAACACTGAAAAATATGAATTTAACATATTTGCAGAGAATTTTAATGCCTCAACTGAGTTTATTGAACCATTTGTTTCAATATCCATTTCAAGTGAATCAAGATTAATTATATCTGCGAATCTTGCTTGTCCGATGTTATATTTTACATTAGAAACTGGAGAAAAATTAGTATCGATTAGAAGCACTTCAGTATCTTCTTCTCTTTCCTTTAATTCATCAACAGTTAAGTACCCTGCACCTTTTTCAATTCTAATATCGATATTTAATTCTAAACCATCTTTATCAATTTCAGTGATATATAGATCTTTGTTTAAAATTTCAATACCAGCAGGAGATACAATATCTCAGGCAGTTACAGTACCAGAAGTAGACTTAGTAAGTCTTAACCATTCAACACCAACTTCTTCTTTTTTCAGAACTAAGTCTTTAAGATTAAGTATAACATCTATAATACTATCCTTAATTCATGGTAATGTTGAATATTCATGACTAACTCCAGAAACTTTAATTCCTGTAACCTTTGTACCTGGAATAGAAGATAATAATATTCTTCTTAATGAATTCCCTAATGTTACTCAATATCCTTTAGGAAGAGGTCCAACTGTGAAAGACGAAACATTATCTGATCCATCTTTTTGAGTTATTTTTGGAACTCAAATTGTGTTATGAATAATGTGCATGCGTAATATATTATGAAAATAACTAAATTTATTATTTTGAGTAGAACTCAACAATTTTTTGAATATCAATTATTTGTTCAAAGTCTTCAGTAACAGGAAGTGCTTTAATAGTAATTGTAAAGTTTTTTGCATCGACTTCTATCCATTTACATCCAGATACTTTCCCTTTATTAGATTTAGCAACTTCTTCAAGTTCTTCTAATAAAGATTTATATAATGGGCTTTCTTTCATTTTATCTCTCAATGCAATTATATCACCTATTTTTACAGAGATTGATGGAATATCAACTTTAACTCCGTTAACAGTAAAGTGAGCATGTGAAACGAATTGTCTAGATTGAATTCTAGTTCTAGCTAGATTAGCTCTATAAACAACATTATCTAATCTAAGCTCTAAAAGAGTTAACATTTTTTCTCATGTAGTCCCTTCAGTTCAAGATTTTTGTGCTTTTTTGTAGTAAGAAACAAATTGTTTTTCAGAAAGACCAAACATTCTTTTTGCAAGTTGTTTTTTTCTTAATTGAGTACCATATTCACTAGTTTTTCTAGTTCTAATAGGTCCTCTCTTAGAGTTAGTTAAATCGTATTTTTCAGTACCAAATAGATTTACACCTTCTCTTCTACAAAGTTTTTTCTTTGGTCAAGTATACCTCATAGTTAAATTTAAAATTAAAAATTTAATAATTTATCGTTTTTTATAACGCGTAGAAAATATATAAATATATATATTATAATTTTCTTACTTTTTTCTTTCTACATCCATTATGTGGAACAGGAGTTATATCATAGATACCTTTAAGATCAACACCTCCAGAGATTAAACCTCTAATAGCTTGTTCTCTTCCGATACCGATACCTTTAACGTAAACGTCAACTGATTCCATAGAATGAAGTGTTTTAGCCTTTTCAATTGCTTGTTCAGCAGTTAGTTGTGCAGCATAAGGAGTAGATTCTCTAGCACCTTTAAAACCAGCACTACCACCAGTAGCCCAAGTTAATACATTACCTTTTTCATCAGTAATACTAACAATAGTATTATTAAACGAAGCTAATATATGAGCTTGACCATGTTGAATAATAGCTCTTGTTTTTTTGCTTTTTTTAACAGTTTTAGCCATAATCTTAATTAAAGTATATTTAAAAGTATAAGTTTAGTATTTTAATACTATATTATTTCTTTTTCCCTGCAATAGCAACAGATTTACCTTTTCTTGTTCTTGCATTCGTTTTAGTATTTTGACCTCTAACAGGAAGTCTTTTTCTGTGTCTTTGACCTCTATAACAATTAATTTCTTGTAATCTTTTAATATTACCAGCAACTAATCTTCTTAGATCACCTTCTACAACGTAGCTTTTAACTTCTTCTCTGATAAGATCTAATTGAGCTTCAGATAAAGTTTCAATTTTAACTGTTTTATCCATTCCAAGCTTAGTTAGAATTTCAACAGAAACAGTTCTACCAATACCATAAATATAAGTCAAAGCAATTTCCACATGTTTTCCATTTGGTAAATTTACTCAAGCAATTCTTGCCATATTATAAATATGTTAAATATATAAATTATTTAAAGACAGGATTACCCTTGTCTTTGTTTGTGTTTTGGATCTGCTTTACAGATTACCCTAACTACACCTCCTCTTTTTACAACTTGACATATGTTGCAAATCTTTTTTACAGAAGCTCTTACTTTCATAGTTAAATTATTAGACCATAAAGGCATATAAATTATTTTTTTCTAAAAATTATTCTACCTTTCGTAAGATCATAAGGACTTAATTCTACTAAAACTTTATCTCATTCGATTAGTTTAATAAAATTATTTCTCATTTTTCCACTTAGATAACCTTGAATAATTCCTCATCAAAACTCTTCTGGTAATTGAATATCAAAAACCAGTCCAGGGAGAGCTTTTATTAGCGTGCCCTCTACCTCTATTTTATCTTGTTTGTTTGACATAAATGGTCAATTAAGATTAGAAAAGTGCCCGTATTTTATACATAAATCATATAAATGCAAACTTTTCTTATACTTTTTCTAAATTAGAATATAATATTAAAAAAATAGGAAGAATTCGAATTTATTTTTCTTTTTTAACATTTCAATACTTATTCTTATATAAATAATTTACTATCATTTGATTTCAGACTCTATTATTTTATTATTAATAGTTCTTTCTTCAATAATATATTTTATTTTATCTAATAATTCTGGATGTTTTTTTGTAAATTCTTTAATGGAAAATGATAATACTATAAGTAATTCAGAATCTCTTGTAGCTATAGCTGTTGCCATCCTACGAGATGATTTTCAAAACAAAGCCATTTCTCATAATATTTCTTCAGCTTTAACATTTCATAATCTAACCCTTTCTCACTGTATGAGATTAGATATTTCTATTTCTCAGCTTACTAAAATATACATAGCATTTGCTTCGTCTCATTCATGAAAAAGAGTTTCTCCCTCTTTTAATTTCTTATCCTGACAAAACATTCATAAATAATTTAATTCAGCATCTGATAAATCTGATAATAATTTCACTTGTTTTAAAGTTGACATAAAAAAAATTAAGATAGTAAGTTATTTAATACTATCTTAATTATTTATTAATGAATTTCAATTTTATATATTTCTAATTTGTCTTTCATTTCTAATTCAATATCTCAAACGAACTTAATACCACATTCAATTGGTCATTCTAAGTCATTTACCTCAATTAAACCAGATTTTAAAGATTCAATTTTACCATGTCATACTACTTTTTTATTTCTTATAACACGTAATTGGGCTGATTTTTCAATATTATTTTCTGGTTGTAATATTAAACCTGCAATTATAAATTCTTTAGAATTAAAGAATATACCTCATACTTTAGCTTCTCATAATACAACTTCCACTTCTTTAGGATCCAACATACCTGTAACAATTTTTTCAATTCTTTCAGTTACATGATATATAACATCACTATTAATATATTCAATATCAGCAGATTGTAATACTGATTTGGCTGCAGGTAATACATTTACACTAAATCAAATTAATATAGCTTCACTTCATTGCCCCATTACAATATCCCCTTCAGTTATACTTCAAACACCTGAATGAATAACTGAAACAGTAGTTTCCGCAGTAGATAATTGAACTAAAGCTCATTTCATAGCTTCGAGTGCTCCATTTGTATCAGCTTTTACAATTACTTTTAATTGCTTTAAGCTTCATGCCTTAATTTTTGACATTAATAATTCAATACCTGATGCAGATTGAGCTTTATTTCTTGCAATAATTTCAGCATATTCTACTGATTTTTGTCTTGCTATTTCTGGAGTAGATACAACTTGTAATATATCTCATCCTTTTACAACATTATCTAAACCAACAATTAATACTGGTTGAGATGGTCCTGCCTCTGTTATATTTTTAGCTAAATGATCTTTTAAAATTTTAACTTTTCCACATGAACCTGAACAGACAATGTTATCACCCTTAACAATAGTACCTGTATTAATTAATACGGTAGCTACTGCACCTAATTTTGTATCTAAATGTGATTCTAATACAGTAGCAATAGCTTTTCTATTTGGATTTGCTTTTAATTCTTTCATTTCTGAAACAAGTAAAATAATTTCTAATAAATCATTTATCCCAAAACCTGTATGTGCTGAAACAGGTATAACAGGTGTATCTCCTCACCAATCTTCTGGAGTTAATCCATGTTCTGATAATTGACCTTTTACATGATCAGGGTTTGCTCATTCTTTATCCATTTTATTCACAGCAACTATAACTGGAATTCCAGCTTCTTTTGCATGATTGATAGATTCTATAGTTTGAGGTTTAACTCATTCATCAGCAGCAACTACTAATATTGCAATATCAGTAGATTTTGCACCTCTGGCTCTCATTATTGTAAAGGCTTCATGACCTGGTGTATCTAAGAAAGTAATTTTTTTACCATCTTGTTCAACTTGATATGCTCCAATACTTTGAGTAATACCTCCAGCTTCACCTGAAGTGACTTTTGAAGATCTAATATAATCTAGTAATGAAGTTTTTCAATGATCTACATGCCCCATTATACTAATAATAGGTGAACGCTCTATTAATTTTGAACTATCATCTTCTTTCAATAGATCTGAAATATCTCAAGTTAAAATATCTTCAACCTTCACTCAATCAGTGTTATTTCTTTCAACATTTATATCAAAAGCCTCAGCTATAATAGTTGCTGTATCAAAATCAATTTTTGAATTAATATTTACCATCATTCAATTTTTCATGAATTCTCACATCAATTTTGGTAGTGGGATACCTATTTTTTCAGAAAATTCTTTTAATGATAAAATATCTTGTAATATAACTGTTTTTCAACTACGATCAGTTAAATTTTGTTGAATATCTTCAATATTTTTTTCTTCTTTTTGTATTTTTGCTAATTTGTTTCCTTTTCAAAATGAAAAATCTTTATCTTCAATAGTTTTAACTCTTCCTCTTGTTTTATGGTTACCAAAAGCTTTCCTAGTAGGAACTTTTCTAGCTTGATTTATTTTTGATCCTCATGCAGTAGCATTATCAGTCCATACTTTTTCAGCTGATGAACCTTGTGGTTTTGGTCTATTTGTAACTTGTAAGTTATCTTTTGCTGAACTAATAGTAAATGATCTACCTGCAGTTCAATATTTACCTACTGTCTTATCATACTCTCATGTTGTTGTTTTTTTTGCAATTTGTGTTTTTGAATCATTTGGTTTTTCTTTCAATACATTCATAGTTTGAACAAAAGATTTTGATTTATTTTGAGGTACTCTATTTTTAGGAGTCGTGAAAGAAGCTGTTTTACTATTTGTAGTTTTTGAAACTTCTTTTTTAACAGCTGTTTTAGTTTCATCATTTGTAGTTTGAACTTTTTTTACAACGATTTTTCTTTTCGGTTTTATTTTTAACTTTTTATCATCTATACTTGGTTGTTCTTTAGAATCTCAAGCAATTGTAGAATAATAATCGTCAACAATTTTTTTATCTGCCATTTAGTATAGTTAATTGAATATAAATAAACAAAATTCTCTGGATATATAAAGAAAATATTTGACATAAGATATGTTTTTTTTCTAAAATGTCAAAAAGAATATAAAAACTTGTAAAAAAGCTAATTTTTGATAATCTAACTAAAATTTTACTAAGTAATTAGGAAAAATATGTCAGAAGATATAAAGAATTGTATTTCTCTCTTTTTTAAAAGACTAGAGGTTACATATGATAATATAAATACAGAATTAAAAGATAACAATACAATAGTAACTAAAATACAAACTGAAGAATCTGGATTACTTATATGACCTGATTGAAAAAATTTCGATTGTATTCAATGATTAATACGTCAAATTATTAATCAAAATACGGATATAAAATATAAATTTCGTCTTGAAATTAATGATTATAAAAGCTCTAAAGATGATAGATTATTTAGTTTTATTCAGTCAAAAATAAATGAAGTTAAAAGAACTTGAATAGATTGTAGGCTTCCTTTTTATACACCATATGATAGAAAAAAAATACATTCCTATGTTGCATCTTTAAATAATGATAGCTTTAAAACTAAAAGTAAAGGTAAAACTAAAGAGAGAAGATTATTTATATGTAAAAAGGAAAAAAAATTAACTATAGATTTTGATTCAAATGATATCTAATATCATTCCAATTTAAAAGAAAACCAAAATCAATTGGTATGGTTTTTCTTTTGTTTAATTCATTAAAAATTAAAATGAAATATTTATACAAAATAATTTTAACAATAGTTTTAATATTAATAATTTCATGATTTGTATATATAAATAATAAAAATTATATAAAACATCTAGAAATCAGAGATAATTATGTCAATCATCCAGAATGATTAATGAATAAACATTTAGCTAAGCCTACAAGTTTTTGATTTGCTAATTTAAAAGCAGATTTACTTTGGTTACAAACAGTTCAATATATTTGATGAAATGCAATTTCATCAGAATATAAAAAATATTTATATGCAATTACAGACATAATCACAGAATTAAATCCATTTTTTGAACACCCTTATATAATAGCTCAACTTTTGTTACCTGGTGAAAATCAAATATATGAATCATTAACAAGACAAGATAAAAATAAAAATACAGATGATGCTATAAAAATTTGATTAAAGTGAATTGATAATTTTTGTGACAAAAGTATTATTGATAATATATTAAATGAAGATGATTTAAATAAAATTACTGATTTTAATAATCCTGATAATATTTATAAAAATCCTTGTAAAAGTTATAAAATTCCTTATTACTTAGCTTTTTTATATCATCATCATAAGAAAGACCCTGCAACTGCTTCAGATTATTATAAAATTACAAGTGCTAATGAAAATGCTGTAAAATGAGCAAAATGACTATCTGCAATCATGGCATGAAAATGATGAAATAGAGAAAAATCTATATTTATGTTTTTAAATATTGCAGAATCTTTAGATCAAAACAATAGTTCATGTTCTTTATTATCTCAACAAATAACAAAAATCAGTAAAGGTGTATTTTGGTCAAAAGAATTATCATTAGACGAAAATTTAATTAAAGCGTTACAGGAAGCAAGGATAGCTAATTTTTGAGAGTTTTCTAAATATGATGAAAATCAATTATCTGATACTGAATGTATAAGTTTCCTTAATAAGGCAAACAGAGAATTAAATTTAGCATTTCTAGACCAAGCAAATGAAAAATATAAACTGGAAAATAATTCAAATAACTCTACTGATTGACAAGAATTATTAGATAAATGATATATTAATTTTCTTCCTACTGATTTTCAACAATACGAAGATCATTGAATAAAGTATACTTTTAATGAAGAATTATGAGTGTTTGATTACAATATGAGTTATTAAAAAGCGAGTAATTAAAATACTCGTTTTTTTCTTGAATTCAAAACTATTGATATTTTAATTTTTATATATATAATCCCCGCGTTTAATCATTTAATTACCATATTTTTAATTATGAAAATTGAAAAAAAGTTATTAGAAAATTCAGTTATTGAATTAATTATAGAAGATACTACTTCAAACCTAGCAAAATCTAGAAAAGCAGCTCTCGCTCACTTAGAAAAAAATGCGGAAATCAAAGGTTTTAGAAAAGGTGCAAGTATTCCAGAAGGAGTATTATTAAGACAATATGGAGAAGAACATATTGCTAATCTTACAGTTGAATTTGGTATTGATAAATTATATAAAGCAGCATTAAGACAAGAAAAATTAATTCCTGTTGCTCAAGCTGAAATTAAAGAAGTAATTTCTCAATCTCCTCTAAAAATCAATATTCACATCGAAGTGTTTCCTGAAATAACTATCGATAAGAAATATAAAGATATTATATTAGAAAGAAATGAAGTTAAAGTTACTGCAGCTGAAGTAAAAAATGCTCTATCTGAAATTGAAATTAAATTTACAAAATTTGAAGAAGTGACTGATAAAAGATCTAAAGCTAAAATGGGTGATAGATTAACTATAGATACTGAAGGTTTTGAAAATGGTACAGCTTTAGAAAATACTAATATGCAAGAATATCCTTTAGTATTAGGTTCAAATATTCTTGTTCCTGGTTTTGAGGAACAAATGGTTGGAGCTAAAGTTGGTGATAACTTAGATCTTGATGTTGAATTCCCTAGTGATTATCATAATGAAGATTTCAAAGGTAAAAAAACTATATTCAAAGTAACAATCAAAAAATTTGAAAAAGCTGTTATTCCTGAATTTACTGAAGAATTTATTGAACAATTAAGAGGTCAAAAATTAGACTTAGATGGATTCAAAGCTCTAATTAAAGAAGAAATCAAAGATACTAAACAAGCGAATGCTTCAATGGAAGATGAACAAAAGTTAATCAAAGAACTATTAAAAGTAACTACATTAGAGTTAGGTACTAAAATGACCGAACAAAAAATTGCTCAAGTTTTTGAAGAAATTAAACAAAACTTATCTGGTCAACATGTAAAAATGGCTGATTATTTAGAAAGTTTGAAATTATCTGAAGAAGAATATAAAGAAAAACACGTAAAAGAATCTGCTATAGTTAGATTACAAGGTGAATTAATTCTTCATAAATTAGCTGAACTTGAAAACACTGAAGTTACAGATAAAGATATGGAAAAAGAAATTAAAATTATTCTTAAAAAATTCGGTTCAAAAGATGTACTTGCTAGACGAGAAGAACTATATGTTCCAGCTAACAAATACTATGAAGAATTAAAACAAAGAATGAAATAAAAAAATCTTATTAATTCTTTCTTCATTACTAAAAAATAGTAAAATAAAAAAACTTGAGAATATTCTCAAGTTTTTTTATTTGCTAAAAATAGAATTATCTATACTACTTGACACTTTTAAAACCTCATTCAAACTAAAAAAGGAGTCTTGAATGAAATACAAAAATATATTAGGTTTATTTCTAATCTTAATATTATGTGGTTGCGCTAATAAACCAGATTTAACACAACTTACGAAAGTGCCATTTCCAAATCTTTATTGTGAAGTTAAATTTGGAAAAACTATGGTTATAAATAGACGTAAAACTAACAAAGATAATTTTGCTAGAATTTGTGCAAAAGATGAAGGTGGTGAACCATGTGCTCCAATATTATTAGAAGCAGTAGAAGAAGTTGCTAATTCCCCCACACCCAATTCTCAATTAGATGCTGTTTTATCAGTTCGTGATAATTGGTGTTCATACAGTTTATAACACAAACACATTAAATAAAAAACCGCTGACTATTCAGTGGTTTTTTCTTGTTTATTTTTTTCTTCTATATGTTTCACATGATTTACTATTTCTAATATTTCATCATGAACTTTTTCTGATTTTTTTATTACTTCTTTTTTAACTATTTTTATTTTTTCAATTTCATAATTTTGTTCCTCTCAACAATATGGACATAGTTTCCAGTTTTTATAAATATGTTTATCACATCCTTTACAATCAACTTTTAGTTCAGTTTTACATGTAGGACAAAAATTAAAAGCTGGTAATATCGGACTCTCACAAGAAAAACAATGTAATGTATCTCAGAAATCTTTATTTTTTTCTTCTATAATTTCTTCCATGATATCAAGGTTTGATTCTACTTCATTATGGTACTTTTCAAATAAGGTTTTACTTGGACGTATCAGTAAATATATAAAAATACCTAAAGGAGTTCATAACAAGATAATTAATATACTTATAATTTGCAAAAATATACTACTAGTTCTATTTATAATATCTTTTGTTACCCATATTAATAGAGTTATCCATATAATAAAAAAATAGACAATCATAAACTTAATAACAGTTTCGAATGTTATATAATTATAAAACTCTTCTATGTATGGTGTTAAGTCATATTCTAACATATTTTCCATGATTATTTTAGGTTATTATATTTCCATTTTTCTATTTCAGCATGATTTCAAGAACTAAGAATATCTGGTACATCTAAACCTCTGAATGTTTTTGGGCGTGTATAAACGGGGTATTCTTTTTTTCTCTCTAATTTTTTAGAAAAACTTTCTTCTTCTAAGGATTCAGGATTTCATAATACATTTGGTATATTTCTTACTAGAGAATCTATAAATACCATTGCAGATATTTCTCAGCTTGATAAAACATATTTACCTATAGAAATCTCATGAGTGACATATAAATCCCTAATTCTTTGATCTATTCACTCATAATGACCACATATAATAATCACTTCATTTCATAGTGTTTCATAATATTCTTCTACTCTTTCTTGTTGTAATATATCTCATGATGGAGTAAGATATATTATAGGAACTGTTTTTCATATTTTTTCTCATATAAAATCCAGTGCTTTTGCTAGTGGTTCTGGTGAAATCACCTGACCGTGCATTCCATATGCTTTATCATCGATATGTTTAAATTTTTTATCTGAGAAATCATTTATTTTATAAAATTCAACTCAAAATAATCATTTCTCTATTGCATTTCACATTATACTTGAGGCAAAATATGAATTAAATGCTTCAGGAAATATTGTGAGTATATGGAATTTCATATTATAATTTTTTACTAATTATACTAAATATATCTTCAAATACTTTATCTGGTGATTGATCTGCATTTATAACAAAATTTGCTAAATTTTTTAAAGCCGCTTCTTTTTTAGCACTTGATAATCTGTTTTCAAAATCTTTTCATTCTACACAATCTCATCTTTCTTGCATTCTAACCTTTATCTTATCAGTAGAAAGGTCTAAAAAAATATATGTATAGTCATTTTTTAAATCCTGACGAGCATACATTAATTTTGGTAAAGATAATATATCCATTTCTTTTAATATTATTTTTCCTTTATGTATACCATTATCTATTACATCTGTATATTTAGTTCCATAGTAATTTTGATTATGAATGAAATTGTATTCTAAAAAATCTCATTCTTTAATTGATTGTTTGAATTCATTTACTGATAATTTATGGTAATCAATTCATGGTTTTTCTCAATCTCTATATTCTCTTGTCTTACATGAAAGAGCTAATTCCAAATTTTCTATCTGTTTTTCTAATAATTTTTTTATTACTGTTCACTTCCCTGCTCAAGCAACACCAGAAATAAAAAATATATGTCATTTTTTCATTATACTTTTTTAATATTATTAGCACTACAATAAGAAAAAAGATAAAAAAATCAACAATAAAAAAAGAATCCTCAGATTCTTTTTTTATTGTGCAACTTTTGTAGTTTCTAAATAATCATTAATAAATTTAGTAGTTAAAGGTGCTGGTTTTCTAAAAACACTCGAACCAAAACTTATAATTGTTCCTACATCAATTTGTCATTGAGAATTATTTTTAATATATGTTCTTTTTGATAATAAGTCTGAATTATCTCAGTACATAGATCATTTCACATGTAAAACATTGTTTGTTGTAACTCAATCTCAATTAATATTTCAATTATATCAATTTGAATCAGCTAATGCAATATATGTCCCTTGAATATTTTTTACATTTTCTCGAATAATAATATTACCTCATTTAACAATAAATGCTAAACTTCATGGATATCATGATATATCTTTTGAAATAGTTAAATCTCATTCAATAATATAAGTTTTTGATTCTGTATCAGATAATCTATTAATTGGATTAGTGTTAATATCAAAAATGCTTGTAATATCAAAATCTGATTGAACATAGTATACATTATCCATACCATTATAATTGACCCAATCAACAGTAGTAATTGATTCAATCTTTTCATTTACAATATTTTCTAAATCTAATCATTCTTTTAAACTTTCAGAATTAGATATTCCATCTTTTGATGAACTTGATAGGTCATCTCATATTCAAGTTCAAACATAGTTATTACTCACTACAATATTACCTGATGTATCTTTGACATTACTTATATTTTGTAGATCTGCTGCATTTTGATTTTTCACATAATTTATTCAACCTCAAGTTGTAGTAATAGTTGGTTTTATTACGCTTACATCAAATATTTCTTCAAAATATGCTCAACGTATAGGTCTATTAGATCAATCTCATAATGTATATGCAACTTTATTTAAGCCCTGAGTTATTCAATTCCCTAATCATGTTGTAGATCCAATATAATTAAAAGGTCAACCAAAGTAATGTGAGTTTTTTTCTCAATCTACTTTAGGTGAATACAACATACCTACATTTTGACATTTCAATTCTCACGCTAAAGAATTTCAAGATTTAATGTAAGCACATATTTCAGGAATATAGTAATCATCATCATAATTATCACTTAAGTTTCTAACTGATGGTCCTCTTAATAAAGTATGAGTATCATATAAGTCCATAGTATTCCCAATAATATAATGTTCATTTACTCTATCAATTTTAATATTTACATTTCATGGTATAGTAATAACTTCTAATTTACATGCATTACATCATGCACTACTATCACACTCTTCCATAAATCATGATCTATTTGGTCTTTGAACTACACCATCTCAACAGTATGGTCATCATCCTCATCATCCTCATCATCCTCCAGGATCATATTCACATGCTTTTCTTGATGTCCATGATGTTGAATTTTTAGATGCTTCACATTTAGCATTAGTATAATTCATTCTACTAGCCATTGGATCAATTAGAGGATCTAATCAATCATTACAGTCAGTAATTGAAAAATTAACATTATTTCATGTTTTTATTAACTCTTTTCAATTTTCACAAATATATCTCATATAACGTGCTCTTGAAGATCATACACATGTTGCAGTTGACGCTGTAAAAATTCATGATCTACAAGTAGTGGAACCTCATCATCCTCATCACCCTCCAGTAGAGTAGTTAAGAGTTTTTATACATGAAGGTGTTGTAGTTAATCCTCATTCTACAAAACATCTAGCAGTATATGTCCCCACAATGTTAATGAGTGGAAAACTTCAAGTCGCTGTAATTTGATCTGTAATAACATTTCCATTTGGATTAGTAAGAGTTACTTGAAATGGAGTAGGTCAACTTGCTGTACAGTTATAAGTAGGTGTATAAGGTGTATTTCTAGCTGAATTTTGAGATACTGTTAAGTTTGTACAAATTGGTATTACAGGTGCTATAAATATAACAACATCTGAAGTATCTAAATCATCTACAGATATAATAGTACCTATACCTATAGCAGTAACTCAAATTATATTTGTATAATTAGCAGTAACAACAGGATCTGTACAATTATAAGTAAAGGTTTCACCTATATCAAATACTATATCTAGATTCCCTATTGCTTGTATAGAAACTGCAGTTTCAGCATTTGTTCTTGAACATGCCGCTACAAGTGGATCAGAAATTACAACATTATTTAAGTTTTCAGTTCAATTATTTGTAACTGTAATACCAAACGTAGCCAACGCTCATGAATTAACTGTTTGTGTATCATTTCATCAAATATCTAAATCTAAATCATTAGCATTTGCATCTATTTTAATTATATCAATTTCAGGTGTTGGAGTTTGTAAAAGTACTCCTGAGATATCTGAATCATTTGCAGGATTTCATGATAAAATTCATATAGCATTTATAGTAATAGTATTTACATATGGTGCAGGTGTATTAGAATCACAATAATATTCTAGTGTTTCTCAAATTTGAAAAATACTATCTGCATGATTTCAAGAACCTGTTAGTGATCAACTCATAAATGTAGCTGGTAAAGCCGGAAGTGGAATCGTTCCACCACAACTTCAAGCCATTGTGTCAGATATGACCATATTATTTAAATCATCAGTTCAGTTATTAGTAACAGTAATTTTAAATACTGACAAAGATCCACTTGATATTAGTTGTGAATCATTTGTTCAAATAATACCATCTAAATCAATATTATTACCATCAGTTTTATCAATAGTAATACTTGGAACAAAAGGTTCAATTGTACAAACTGAAGAACATCTGTCTCCATTGATTAGGTTTCCATCATCACATGTTTCAAATACTCAATCATCATTTGGTGATTGAATAGTTCCATCTCAACATGTTGTAGTAACTATTTCTATCGTACATGCTGAAGAACAACCGTCTCCATTGACTAGATTGCCGTCATCACATGTTTCAAATACTCAATCATCATTTGGTGACTGAATAGTTCCATCTCAACAGGTTGTAGAAACTATTTCAATTCTACAAACTGAAGAACAGCCATCTCCATTAATTAAATTTCCATCATCACATGTTTCAAATATTCAATCATCATTTGGTGACTGAATAGTTCCATCTCAACATGTTGTAGCTATATTTTCTATCGTACAAAGTGAAGAACAGCCATCTCCATTAGTTAAATTTCCATCATCACATGTTTCCATGAATCATGCATCGTTTGGTCTATCAGTTGTACCATCTCAACATACTTTTGGTATTTCAATTGTACAAACTGAAGAACATCCATCTCCATTAATTAGATTTCCATCATCACATGTTTCGTTAAATCATGCATCATTCGGTGTATCAGTTGTACCATCTCAACACACTTTTGGTGGTTCAATCGTACACGTTGATGAACATCCATCTGCATTAATTAGGTTTCCATCATCACATTTTTCATTAAATCCTGAATCGTTTGGTGTATCAAGTGATCCATCTCAACATACTTTTGGTGCAATTAATATAGTACATGTATTTGAACATCATCCTGTTCCCCATGAAGTTTTAGTAATATCATTTGGATCACATTGTTCATATGCTCAATCTTTCACCCCATCACCACACCAAGTCACACTAAAATATTGACATTCACTATGACTTACATCATCACTAGTATTAGGGAAATTATTAGAAAAATCATAAGTTACAATATATTTAATCATGAAATCATTGTTCGTTCTTGTCGCATTAGAACGAATTACTGGTTTTTGAGCAACTCTCCATGGACTTCCAGTTTTAATAATTTTCATACTATCTCTAGCATCAACAGAGTGATCATTAGCAACTAATTCTGATGTAAAATCGAATTTTGCTCATGAATCCAAAAAAGCTGGATTTTCAAAATCAACAACAAAGTTATTTATATAAACATCGTTAGATGATCCATTATTCCAAGTATCAGAAAAATTATACCATTTATTATATCTAATCATATTTCATTCAAATACTTGATCACAAGTAGCGGCAAGTGTAGTATTAGAAATAAATAATGTACTGATTAAGTACATGAATAGTATATATGCTAATTTTTTCATAATTAATTTAAGTGATTATTATATTATCTAGCTCCACTTTGTGATTCTACCGGCACTCAAGCTCCTCCTCATTGATTTGCTTCTATATATAAATTATCATTTCATGATTTTTCTTCGTCATTATTCATACAAGATGATAATAATATAGAACTTGAAATCAATAAAAGTAGTATTATAATTTTTTTCATTATATAAAGAATTATATATTAATATTAATATTTGTCAAAAAAAGAGTATTCTACTCTTTTTTTATTATTTATTCTAGTTATTATTTTTTAATTTAGAATCAGTTGTTTGAATATTATGTGCTAATATTGCAGCTCAAGAATTAGTCATATCTGCATTTTTTGTAAATCTAGACGTTTGAGTTCTTGTTCAAGAATTTACTGTATTATCTACCGGAGTTTCAGTTACTATAGTTTCACTACCACCTCATCTCGTTCATCATTGTTCTCATGTTGTTCAATTTCATCCAGCAGGATCAGTTGATTCATCATATTCGGGAGTAGATGTTTGATCTGCTTCGTCATATTCAGGATCAGATGTTTGATTATCTTCAGATTTCTTTTCATCTTCGTGACCTAAAGCAAATAACGACCAAGCTGTCACATCATATGTAGGATTATAAACATCTACTGAAATAGTTTCTTTTGCTTCTACTTTATTAATAACTGGTAATATTCTATCATTAAATCCATCTGGATCTTTATAAAAGTATAATGATATACTTCCATCTTCTATACCAGCAGCAAGTTGATACAGAGCATCTCCATGATTAACAGCTAATTTTTTGACATTTGCAGCAAAAGCTAGTTTATCTGCTTCAGCTGTAATTTCTACTTGAATAGGATTATTATCTTTATCTGCAATCATATCAATACTTCAATGTAGCATATCTATACCAGATGTTCTATTACTCATAGATCAATCCTCTTGTTTTTCTGATAAACCTCATACATTTAATGCTGATATTGCATCAAATGATGTACCATACTCAGTAGTAGAATTTAATTTTTCTTGCTTCCCTAAAATATCATAGTAATCACTTGCATATTTTGAAGTATTAAAACCAAATATTTCATTAAATGGTTTTCTTCTATTTTTATCTAATGTAATTAATTTTTCTGGAGTATCTGATTCTTGTACATCGAATGATTTTCTTGTCCAAGCTCATAAAGTAGAAATAATTGCTAATTTAACAGCATCTGATTCTGTATCTTGTGATATTAAAAATTCTTGTAATTTAACTTCTTCTAAGTCATTTACATAAGAAGATAGTTTTTTAATTGCAGACCATCTATCTTCTATAGAATTTGTAGGTTCTAAAAATGCTCCTGCATATTTATTCCAACGAGTTTTTCATGAAAAACCTGATTCATATTTAGCTAAATTTTTATCTAATTTATCCATTTTTTCAATAGTTGTAAAGTTCCCTTTTTCTATTGCAAAATTAGACCTATCTTCTATTTGTTTAATTACAAATCTTCTTTCTTCCCAATTTTGATCTTTATATTCACCATGAATACCTATAGGAGAAATAAACCCTAATGCATATATTAATCCAATAGTTCCACCTGTAATATTTAATCCTTCTGCACTACTAAATAATTCTCTTTCATAATTATTTAATGCTCCTGTTAATATGTCTTGTTTTGCAATATCATTTGCACCTGTAGCTTGATATAATGCTGATAATTGATCATATGCAGCTCTATTTTCTCTATTATCTTCTAATCATGTTTGTTGAAAACCTTCGCTATCAGATATATTATCTAATACTCATGAAAGCATTCATTTCATTTGATCTTTCATTTGAGAAATTCCTTCTGCTGTAGTTTCATCAACTTTAGTATAGTCTACACCCACCGTTCCAGCTGGTTTAGATACAACACCTCAAATAGTTAATTTCATACCATTATCTGATGTTGTTTGAAATAAATCTTTTAATCCAGATACTTTTTCTTCATAAAATTCATGCGTAGCTCAGATATAAGGAATAAAGTTTACTAAAGCAATACCTACTGATGTTTTTCAATTTTCAGATCTATATATTTCTTTCCCTATTTGAATACCAAATACTCAACCTTTTACTGCTCAAACACTCACTGTATCTATAATATCAGATGTGAATCCTTGTACATTAAATGATGCAGCTACTCATACCGAACCTCAAACAACTCAACCAACAGATTGTAAATATGCGTCTTTTGCTGTTGATTTTATTTGTTCTTGGAATTGACTCGCTAATAATGGATACTCTTTTGATAATTTTTGAACTTTAGCATTCATTGTTAATTCTTCATTTACTTCAGAATCAATTACAGCTAATATTTGATTTAATTTAGCTTTTGCTTCTGGATCTTTCATCATTAATCCTGGATCTAATACATATTCACCATGTAGAGATCTAGCTAATTGTGTTTTGAATACATTTCTTGCAGTATAATAGTTTTCATTAAACTCATTATTGAATTGAGCAATATCTGTATAACCAAGATTCCTTAAAATATTTTCAAACTCTTCTTGAGTTTCTACTTTTTCAAATATTTCTTTTTCTTGTGTATAGAAACTATTTTCAGAATCTAATTTACCATCTACATTATAATCAAAAATAATTTTTAATCTTTCCCTATAGTCAGTAGTTTTTATTAATTTTTCTTGATTAAGTACTACAGAATCAACTAAATCAATAATTTCTTCCATTTCAAAATTACCAAATGAACCATCTGGGTCATATCATAATGATCTCATTTCAGACCATTCAGCTTTTCTATTATTTTTTTCAAAAAATGTTTTTAATTCTTGTATTTCAGAAAATTTCATATTAGAAATAATTTTAGAAAGAGAATTATAATTCAAATCATCTCTTTCAGTAATTGTTTCACTTGTAGCTATTATACTATTGTCTTTTTCATCAATAACATTATTAGATTTTTCTTTATTATTTGATTTCGTTGTAATACTACCATCAGTTAATCAATCTACTAATCTATTTACTTCTTCTATAGTTTTTATATTTGTAGTTTCACTTTGGATATCGTTTTTAAATGCTCCTGTAGAACCATCTAATTCTATATAATATTCTCCTTTACCATCTTTTTTTAAGATAATATCTTTTTGTTCATCTTCATGTAAGTAAGTCCCAATTGTTTCACTATTATGTGCTCACCTAGCATCTACTTTACCTAAACCTTCTAATATTGCTGATTCTTCTAAAACTGGAGAATTAAATTCACCTATAGTTTCTTTTTGAATTTCTGAATTTAATTTAGCCGTATTACTTTTAGTTTCTAAAACTACAGCATCTGATTCAACCTTATATTCTGATATTTTTTTTGAAATTTCATAATACGCTAAATCTGATCATTCAGTTGATAATCATAATTCACCTAATAATTTATCAATTTTTTCATGATATTCTTGTGATGTCACTTCATCTTTTGAAAGAGCAGCATCTACTGTTTTTGAATTTACTAATTCTTTAAAAAATTCTTTTAAAGTATTTTTTGCTAAATCTTGAGTTTCAGCATCATTTAAACTATCAACTGTATTTTGAAATTGTTGCCCATCAAGAAGTTCTGATTTAATCCCTAATTTTAGACCAAATATAAATTGTTTTACAATATGTAACATAATAACTTTTTTAATTAAATATTTTCATACCTAGTTATGATAACATATTATATAAGTCTCTTACAAAAATTATTCCTTGACAAATATTTTTTTTAAGAGTAATAAAAAAAACTACTTTCTAAAAAGTAGTTTTTTTATCTATAAATTATGATTCTTTTCTTGCTTTAACTAAAACAAATGATAAGAACATAGCTAAGAATGCTAACATTATAAATTGAGCCGGTCCAGTTTCTGGTAATCTTTTAATTAATATTGGTGCTTCTGAATCTGGATTTCCTGAAGTGAATAGTACACATTCATTATGAACATCACTATCTTCACTAATTGTTCCATCACTTAATAATGCATGACTTGTTAATGGAAAAACTAGCATACCTATATTTTCTCATTCAGCAGCAGTATTTTTAGCTACTTGATATCCATATCCTAATTTAGATTTAATCCAAGTAACCTTTTTCCCAGCCTCTAAGACAAATCCATCTTCTGCTTCAGAATATATATTATCAAATTCAGATGTATATTCCCAAAAACCTTGAGAACTAGGTACTTGAGACCATTGAGTTAAGTCAGGGCTTAAGTTCACTAATCTAGGATCTTCTTGTATTTCTTTATATAAAATCATATCTGTAGCTGATGCGTTCACCCATTCATCAGATAAAAAACCTACAGTATCTCATTGAGATTGGGTTTTACCATTAAAACATTGATTACATGAGTTAGCAGAAAAAACTGGATCAGAAGAACATTCTATTTCTTCAAAGGCAAAAGTTGGAGTAACTAATGCTACTACTAATAACGCAGTTAGTAAAATTTTAGATTTCATATCAATTGATTAAGTATTATTAATAACAAACAGCAGTATAATAATAAAAAAACACGAGTGAGTCAATAACTCTCGTGCTTTTACCTTTACTTTTTCAATATTTTATTTACAAATAACTGTTGAAATACCATAAATAGTGTTGATGTACCCCAATATATACCTACTCATGCGATAAGTGTGTAAGTAAATACAGCTACCATTGCTGGCATACCATATAACATGAATTTATTCATCATTTCAGGATCTGGCATCATTTGAGAATAATCATTTGCTCATTTTTTCTTTTCAAGTACCACATCTTTTTTTTCTGCTTTTTTACCTGCAAGAGATAATTTTACTTGTGTAAATTGAATTGCAGCTACAGTAAGTGCTAATATAAGTCAAGTAATTCAACCTGATTGTAATAAATCCATTCAAAAGAATGAAAAATTTATACTAGCGATATCAAACTTAGATTGAAAATCATAAATATGAAAGAAGTTAGATGGATCTTTTATGGATAATATAATATTATATATAACCAATAATATAGGCATTTGAATTATCAAAAATCCACACGACCCCATAGGATTTACTTTTTCTGTTTTATATAATTCCATAAGTTTCACACCAATTGCTTGTTGATTTCACTTATTTTCTTCTTGAATTTTTTTAATTTTTGGTTGAATTCATTGAAGTTTTTTTTGAGCCACCATCATTTTATGTTGAGGCCATAGTAAAACGATACGTATAATCACCGTAATTGCCAATATAGCCCATCCTAATGAATTTCATAGAATAGTTATAAGGAAAACAAATAAATTGAATATAGGAGCATAAAACACTGCTGAGAATATTTTAGATATAGAACCTCTATGTTCTACTTCAAATCAGGCTAAATATCTTTTATCTCATGTAGAATATTCAAAGTTATATTGTCCTGCTTCAAAGAAGCTATTATAGTCGTCTGAAAAATTGATAACAGATTCTTTACCAGATTCTATGATTATATCATTACATTCTTTTTGGACTAAATCTACTTTTTGACCCGCATGATGAAGCGATATATCATTACAGTTATTTAATGTTAGAGGAGCTGTAGAGTTATTCATTACCCTTAGTGCTACCACTGGTGGTATAGTATAAGCTTTTTCAGTAGTTTCTATGTTAATTTTTCCTGATAATTGAGTTTCTGTTACCTCTTTTCATCATGTGAATAAATTAATAGTTAATATTATTAATAATGCCCATATAAATATATCTAAATATTTTTTCATAAGTGTTTTTATTTTTTAATTATTTTTGTATATAAAAAATTTATATCTTTTTTATATGATTTCATTGATTCATCATTATTTTTCAATAATTTTGTTTGTTTTTTTACAACAAATACTAAATCATATCATTGTTCATCATTGTATTGTTTAATACACTCTGATGCATAATCATAAAACCTTCTACGAAAGAATGTTCTTGATACATTGGTTATAACTGATTTTGATCAAATAACAATTGCAAACCTATTGTATCATAGTTTATTTTTAGTATAGTTTAATACTATTCCGTAAGAAAAAAAAGGTTTTCCTCTTTGTAAAACCTTTTTTACTTCTCTTTCTTTTAATCTAAATCCTTTAGTAATCACTATTTAATTTTTTATTAAAACAAGAAAAAGTAATGAGCGAACTCATTACTCTTATTTTCTATTAACGAAGTTACCTTTACCATCAAATGGTGTTTTTCTAGCTGTACCTCAAGCTACAATATGCATTTTAGCTTTACCGTTAATTTCTTGATATCTTTTTGGATAACTTACAGTTAATTCATGTCTTCCTTTTCTTCTTCTATTTTTTAGGATTTTTCTCCCACTTGCAGTCGAACTTCTTTTCAAGAATCCGTGAACTCTAAGTCTTTTTCTTTTTTTTAATTTTCCTAACATCTTTTTTGTGAGTTATATTTAAAATACACTTATGCTTGAAAGTGTGTTAATTTTTGCTGACATATCCTATTGAAAAAATATAAAATGTCAAAGTTTTTTTTTAACTAATCAGTGTTCATTCTTTTTTCCCGAGAATTGCTCTCATAACAGCACCTTCGTCGTATAATGAAACTACTTTTAGTTTCATATTATTTTCTTTTGCAAGAGCTATAGCTGTATGATCCATAACACGTAAGTTTTTTGTAATTACTTCATCATATGTAGCCTCTGGAATAAATACAGCATCTGCAAATTTTACAGGATCTTTATCATAAACACCGTTAACTTTTGTTGCTTTAATCATAATATCTGCCTCTATTTCTAAGGCCCTAAGTACGCCTGCTGTATCTGTAGTAAAATAAGGATTTCATGTTCAACCACCAAATATTAATACTTTTTTTGCTTTTAAATCTTTAACAGCTTTTACTTTATTAAATCTTTCAGCAATTCAATCTATACCGAAAGAATTAATAATTTTAGTATGAATTCCTTTTCTTTCTAATACATCACTTAATGCAATAGCATTGATATTGATAGCTAACATTCACATATTATCAGCATTACATCTATCTATATTAATTTTTTCAATTTCCGCCCCTCTAATAAAATTCCCTGCTCAAACAACAATTCATATTTCAATATTATTATGAATCAGGTCTTTAATTTTATCACAAACTTCGTCTAACATAACATAATCTAAACCTAAAGGTTCACCTCCTGCTAGTGCTTCTCAAGAAATTTTTAGTAAAACTCTCATATTATTTATTAATTATATTTTTAAATAAAATATCTGTTATTTTTATTATTTCAAATGATGAATTTTTTTCTTTAAACTCATTATTTTTAGTTTTGAGCCATTCATTTTTTTCAGTTACTGTTTCCATTGTATTCCAAGATTCATCTAATCATGTTAATAATTCAGTTATTGCATAATAATCTTTAGAAAAATAATGTTTTGAATAAATATATTCTCCATCTTTCATATTTAATGCATAATATGTTACATATAATTCATCTTTTGATGGTCTACATGTATTCCACCAACTCCATGAAGATGTTTTTTCTCAAATAATTTTAGTAATCAAATCAGAATTACAACTAACACTCTCTACTGAATGTTTTTCTACTTGAAATCATTTTATATCAGAATATGTGAATTTATTTTCTCCTAATTTTACAGGACTTCCATAGTCTCAAGATGTTGGTAATGTTGAAGAATCAATTTCTTCTACTGTATTATTAGTCTCAACTAATTTTTCTAATACTATTTCTTTATTATTTTCAGGATTAGGATAAAAAATAGTCAGTTGAACTCTTGATTCTTCTTTTCAAGAAGTCATAATAATCGTATAAATATTTGTTCAAAAATCAAACGTTTGATACTGAGAATATGCTCTATATAAAAAGTTTTCACTTCATGCTACAAATTGTTGCAAAAGGTAATCATCATCAGGGTAATCTGAGTCAGGATTTGTATACAATACTCTAATTTCATCAACAGGAGTTTTAATTTTTCAAACAAGATCAACTTCTCAATTTGATAAATCTATATCATCAAAACTATTGAACTCTAATATATCGCTTCATTGTAATAACTCTCTAGAAAAAGTAGGTTTTTCTATAATAACAACTTCCTGAACTACCTCTTTTACTGAATCAATTGCATTATCAACTTGCTCAAAAACTTCTTTTTTTGCATCATTTACTTTTGAATTTAAAGTGTTATCAATTTCAATTCATAGTTCTTTTTTTGCATCGATAATATCTTGATTTGGCAATAAATAATTCCATAAACCATAAGCAGCAATAGCTATAATTAACATAAACATAATTTTTTTCATATTTCTTTAGACAGAAAATAAAAAGACAAAAACATTTTAAGGAGTTTTTGTCTTTTGTAAAATCATTTTATTTTTATTTTTTCTCTGAAAATTAACTATTTTTATATTCTTATACTTCCATAATCATAGGTATAATCATTGGTTCTCTATCAAGTTTTTGTAATAAGAATTTTTCTAAATCTGTTCTAATTATTTTAATGAGATCTTTTTCTTCCATATCTGGAACATCTTTTACAGTATTTTCATAAATATCTCTTGATTTTTTAATAATCATTCTATGAATACCTCTCACTTCATCAAGATAAACAAGACCTCTTGTTTCTAATTTAATATGTCCAAGAATAGTTTTTGTTTTTTTATCAACTTTGTAGGTTAACACAAGAACTCATGCATTCATCATTTTTTCTCTCGCCTTGATTACATGTGAACCTGCTGTTCCCATACCATTTCCATCAATAATTATTTCTTGAATTGGTGCCTTAATTCTTGATCTAAAAATATTACCATTTGGAGCAAAATCTACAATTACACCATTATCAATAAGAACACAATCTTCTTCTTTCATACCTACAGTGAGTGCTGTATCTTTATGAACAGTTCTAAAATATAAATCCCCGAATACAGGCATAAAATATTTAGGTTTAATTAATTGAATCATTATTTTTTGCTCTTCTTGAAAAGCATGACCTCAAGTATGAACTTCTTTATCATCTTTTGTAATTACTTGTGCACCTAATTTAATAAGTTTATTAATAATTCTATTTACTGATTTTTCATTCCCAGGAACAGTTGAAGATGAGAATACAACAGTATCTCCTTTAATAATTTCAATAGAAGGATGTCTTCCTTCTGACATTCTTGTCAGAGCTGAAAATTCTTCTCATTGACTTCACGTTGTAATAATTATTTGTTTATGTGGATCTACTCAAAGTGTTGATTTTGGTGTCATTTTTTTAACTGTACCAGGTTTCATTTTTAAATAACCTAAGTCTTTTGCTATTTGTACATTTTCAATCATTGATCTCCCACTTAAGAAAATCGTTTTGTCATATTTTTGAGCGATATCAATCAGTTGTTGTACTCTAGAAATCCATGAAGAAAAAGCTGCAATAATTAATCTCCCTTTATTATGATTTTTAACTATTTCTTCCAATGCTTCTCATACACCTTTTTCCGATTGAGAAAAACCTTTTCTCGTAGAACCAGTAGAATCAGACATTAACATTGTTATTCATCTAGAACCAATTTCACCAATTCTAGAAAGATCAGCTGGTTCATCAATTGTAGGTGTGAAATCTATTTTAAAATCTCACGTATGAACAAATTTTGCTCCACCTGGTGTTTCAATATAAATACCTGCACAATCAGGAATAGAATGATTTACTCTAAAAAATTCAACATCAAATTGCCCTATTTTATGTTTTTCTTCACTTCATGCATCAATTTCGATAAAAATTGCATGTGGCAATAAACCTGATTCTGAAATAGCTTTCTTAGCTAAACCACAAGTTAATTTTGTTCCATAAATAGGTGGCATTCCTAACGCTGGAAGTATATGTTTTAAAGAACCAATATTATCTAAATGAGCATGAGTTAATAATATAGCTTTTATATTATCTTTATATTTTGTAAGAAATGATACATCTGGAATTGAATAATTTACCCCATACATATCATGGTCTGCAAATTGTACACCACAATCAATAAGTACGATATCATCTCAATATTGAACCATACCCATATTTTTTGCACCTGTTTCATTATTTCAACCAATTGGAATAAATCTTGTATATCCTTCTCTTAATGAAGGAAGATAAAATTTAGTTTCAGGAAAGTCTGATACAAATTTACCTTTTACTTCACCCGCTTTAAAATTCCCCTTTTTTACAAAAGGTTTTTTAAATCCTGCTTTTTTATTTTGATGATTTACTCTATTATTACTTTTTTCTCAATCATTATTTTGTTGAGGTTTATTTTGTTGAGGTTTATTTTGTTGATTTTTATGATTATGTACTGGTTTTTTATGACCATTACTCATAACATCTTTTTTTTCAACAATAACTTCTGAAGTTTTGTCTTCAATATTTTCTACTTTAACTTCTTTTTGAGTTACAGGAGATTGTTTTCAATCTAATTCTTGATCTAGTTCATCTAAAAAATCTTTCATTTTTTATTATTTATTATATAAATAATAATCACATCAATACTTTTACATTATAATTGATTTGTAAAATATTTTCTTATAACACTTAAAGATAATTTTCTTTTGATAGTTATGATATTTTTAAAACATACAAAATATAACTCTATTACATAGGGCTTATAAATTTATTGTATTTATAAAATTGAAGTGATTATTTGTCTTAAATAAGCAATATTCAAACAAAAATAAAACTGAATGTATTCTCTATTTATTTAAATTGACTTATTTATTCAAGATTCATTATATTCAGTTTTTCAAATACTGCAATAATTTTTCTATATCTATTTCTATTTTAGTAATATCCCGATAATAATTTTTCACTGTATTATTTATAGAAAAATCTGTATCATTAAATTTTTTCTTTAATAATAAATTATCAAAAAAATCGTATTTTTTACTTAAACTCTCTGATTCAAGGGTTTTACGTAAAAAATCATCATTATGTAAAACATAATATGTAAAACTTTCAGCAAAATCTTCATATTTATTTGTCATAGCATACCCTGAAACAAAATCTGCTTGAATTTGTCACGGTTTTATAACCTTGGTTTTTTCCCAAGATACATCGTAAAATTTATTACTAAGGTCCTGTATAACTTTTTTTTCTAAAAAATATATATCTATATAATGTGCCAATTCATGAATTGCTACTGATAAATATTCTGATTGTTTATCTTGAGTATATCAAAATAACTTTACCGTTCTATTTTTCATTTTTCATCTAACATCAAACATATCTTTATGCATTTCTACACCTAGATTATGAATCATGTTTTTTATAGTATTTGACTGAAGAAATACTCAAAAATTAATTGAAAAATCTTTAGATTTATTTTCAAATACATCAGGAATATACTTAAAACTGTATGGTGATGCTGAAGTATAATGTTCTTCAATTAAATCAGATAATTCAGATCAAGTTAATGTAAGTGTCTCAATCTGAGTTATTCAAGATCATGTAAGCTCTAGATATTCAGGTTCTTCTATAGTATTATGAATATCAATAGTTGGTTCGATGAAATTTTCTTCTATATATTCCTGAGAAACATGCATAGAAAAATAATAGTTTTTTACTAAAAAAACTATTATTGTGAATAATATCGTTAAACAAAGTATAATAATACTTTGTTGTAGTATGAATTTATTTTTATCTCACATTTTTCTATATTAAATTTTTATTAGCTCCCTAATCAATAAATCAAGTTAATAACAAGAGTAACAATTGTTGTTGCTAAAATAACTCCTAATAACCCAACGAGAGACCATTTAACAATATCTTTTGCTTTTGTGATTTTTTCATCTTCTCAAGCTGATAAAGTCATCATTAATCCACCATAAATAACTGAACCAATAGATAATAGACCTAAAAATAATGCTATATTATTAGTCCATTTATTTATTTTATCTTTAAATGTTTTTTCTATAGTAGCTTCTCCATCAACCTCAACCACTCAGCTTCATTTTAAACATTTTCAAAGTAAACCCACTACACCTCATTCTTTTCATGCATTCATTATATTTCACTTTTCATCAACTTCATAATTACAGTCATTTGCTGTAGTGATATTTGAAAATATAATCAATGAAGAAAAAAATGAAAATATAATACAGATACATAATAATAATTTTTTCATTTTTTTTACTTAAAAACTAAGTCCTAACACTATTTTTACCGTAACCCAAGCAAAACTCATAATAAATATACCTATTATAGCATACATAAATTGCATCAAAGCTTTTTTAAATTCTTCAGGATTTCATCTAGCCATACCTAATTTAATACCTACAAATAAGAATACTCCTACTGCAGTTATAGGTAATAATGTTTCTAATGAACTAATTACCCAACTAGAGACTTCATCTATTTGCTCTTCTCATTTTTTACTAATTAATAAAGTATCTGTAACTCAACCTCCACTTCATGGCAACATGATACTTTCATGACTCGTTCATTGTTTAGCAAATACACTAAAAGATATCACTGATGAATATATAGCTATAAATAAAAACAATATTTTTTTAAACATATATTTTATATTATTTAAAATTAAAATTAATTATAGTTGTAACTAAAAAGTTAGAACTCAATGCAACCCCAACTCATAGAAGAGACCATGTGATCCAGCTTTTTGCTTTTTTTGTTTTTTCTTCTTCTCATGCAGAAAATAAGTATAAAACTCCACTTAACATAAGAGCAATAACAGCAATAACTGACACATATTGTAACATCAAGTGAATAATATCTAATATATATTCTCATCAGATATTACTATCTCCTCATACATATCCAGGTGTTGGATTTGCTATATCTTTATCAGTACATCAAGGTAAACCATGACAATTAATTTTTACCGTTTCTTTTCAAGCAGTACCAGCAAAAACATTTGATAATCACGCAATGAAAAATGTAAAACTAGCAATAAATATATTTATAAATTTCATTATTATTTTTCTAATTGTATAAAATAAATCTCAGTATAGATACAATGTAATAAGAACTTAGTGCAACTATTAATGCGGTAATACCTGACATAAATATTGATTTCCCTTTTGATAGTAGTTCGTCTTGTCCATGATACATGATTATATACCCAGCTCAAACTGTCATTATAAGTACAGATAGTACTCATAAGGCTACCATTAGTTTTTGAATAATTGTTCAGAGTGTTCTATTGATTGTATTAGATGTATCATCTCAGGCTTTTTTTTGAAATCAAACACCTATTAATTTATTAACCCCTATTTCAAATGTAGGCTGATCAAGACATGTTCAAGCTTTATCTCATGTAGCACATGCTTTTTCATGCTCTGCTTTTGCATCTTCCTGAGCATATTTTAAATCCTCTCAGAGTCCATTTGCATAATTACTTTTTGCTTCAGTAGCATCTTGTTTCAATTTTTCTACATCAATAGAGTTTATTTTTGATTGTAATGCTGCTGCCTCATCTTCTAACTGCTTTTTTACATCTTCATCATTAGTATTAGCTTCCTGTAGTTTTTGATTTTCTTTTAATTGTTCTTCTAGGGATGCTTTTTCTGCAACACCTTTTTCATATTCTGAAACTTTTTCATCCATAGATTTTCTCTCTGCAGCAGCATATTTTTCTGTAGCTGCTAATATTTCAGCTGCAGTTTTACCTTCTGGATTTTTTAACGTATCTCAAGCATTATCTAATTCTTTTTGTTCTTGTTCTTTTTGTTGTTTTTCTCTAACATCCTTTTCTTTCTTTTGTTGTTCTTGTTCTTTCTTTTGTTGTTCTTGTTTTTCTTTTTCTTTAATTTCTTGACTTGATTTTTCAATTCTTTCTTGAATCTCTTTAGCTTTTTCAGCTGCTGCTTTTTCAGCTGATGCTTTTTCAGCTGCTGCTTGTTGTTGTTCTTGATAAGCACTACTACCATCTAATGATGAATCTATAGGTGGTGGTAAATGATTGTCAGCATTTACAATATATATATTTGATAAAATTAATAATGAAAGTATTAAAATTTGAATCTTTTTTATCATAAATTTCCTGTTAAGAATAATAAAACTTTGGGAAATAGTAACA
>JAWUYB010000038.1:0-16854 GCA_034111025.1 Candidatus Altimarinota bacterium
TTTCACCGAATCAAGTACATTTCAAATAGTTTCATCAACTATGTTTGTATTTTATATATTTTTTATATAATTACAAAAAATACGATGAGTATTATCTCTTTTTAACTTAAAAATAATTGCGTTTGGGTATTGAATTCAGCGCCACACACTTTTTCCATTATGCCGAAAAAATCGGATCTACTTTTATTCTTTTAAGAAAAATAAAAAATGAATACAAATAAAATATGTATTACATTTGCATGACCAGTTGGTTGTTCAAAAACACCAATAACTAATTACTTAAGTACAAAATTAAACTTGCCCGTTTTTAATAATGATGCTATTCGCTCTGAAGTTATTGAAGATTTATGATTTTTCAATAATGAAGAACATATCAAACGTAGAGATTTAAGACTTAATGAAATAATGGAATCAGGAGTTTCTTTTATTTGTGATCTAAGTATTGATAGGAAATGGGATTTATTCAAAAAACAACTCACTGATAATAATTATCAATTTTATATAGTAAATATAGATTTAAGTAAAGAATTACTCACTAAACTTTATAAAGCAAAAGACTATTATGAATCTTTAAAATCTATTGATAAATTTATTGATGATCATGATAAATTCTTGAAAGAATATTGTAATGAAATTAATTTACATATTCTAGATAATAATTTTAAATACAGATGCGAATTATGTTATAAAAAAATCAATGATTGGTTGAATAGTATTAAATAATTGTCTTCAATTTCTCAAAAATATCAAAAACTTCATCTTGATTTCATGCAATATATTGATATAAATTAGTTCGGGACCTTAGGATAGTCAGTCCACCATTTGTTAAAAAACTAAAAAAAGGCTTAATAATACTAGATAACTCTCTATTTTAAGCCTTTTTATTCGCATAAAAAAGTTCCTCGCAATATCCGTTTACTCTATCATTTAATTAAATACAACACAATTATAGACATCTTGTTAATAATTGTTTTTTTATTGTATAAATTTAAACATCATTCATAATTTTAACTATTCAGTAATTGGTATATCCTTAACTTTAATTATAGAATATTTCATATTTTATTGACATATAAACGAATATTATTATTTATTTATTGACACTAAGTATCAATAAATAAATTATTATTATAATAAATATATGAAAAAAACTATACCAACTACTGTATTATCAGGTTTTCTTTGATCAGGAAAGACTACATTATTAAACAATATTCTCAATCAAAGATGAAAAATGAAGGTGGCTATAATTGTAAATGATATGTGAGAGATCAACATTGATGCTAACTTAATTAAAAATGAGATTTCTTTATCTCATACTGAAGAAAAACTTATTGAAATGGATAATGGTTGCATTTGTTGTACACTCAGAGATGATTTACTTATTGAAGTAAAAAGACTCTGCGAAGAAAGGCAATATGATGCTATAATTATTGAGAGTTCTGGTATATCAGAACCCGTCCCAGTAGCTCAAACATTTTCATTTATTGATGAAGAAAGTGGTATAAATCTATCTGATTTTTCTCACATAGATACAATGGTTACAGTGGTTGATGCAGGAAATTTTATAAAACAATTTTGAAGTGAAGATACGCTTTTGGACTTGAATATATGAGTTAATGAAGAAGATGAAAGACCACTCGTAAATTTAATTGTTGAGCAAATAGAATTCGCGAACGTTATTATTTTAAATAAAATTGATTTAGTAACACCTAAAGAAAAAAAATATATTCTTTGAATAATTAGATCTCTACAGGTAGATGCTAAAATTATAGAAACTACGGAATCTAATGTTGATATAAATGAAATAATAAATACTTGAAAATTTGATTTTGAAAAAGCTTCACTTAGTGCTTTGTGGATTAAAGAATTAGAACTATGATGACATAAATCTCATGTCTCTGAACTCGATGAATATGGAGTAAAATCTTTTGTATATAGACCTGAAAGACCATTTCACCCTGAAAGATTTGCAAAAATATGTGCTATTGATTGGCCAGGAGTTATTAGATCTAAATGATTAGTATGGTTAGCGTCTAGAAATAATTTTGCTGGTAATTGGAGTCAAGCCTGAGGTAGTATTAGACTTGATGGGGATGGGAAGATGGATATCAAGTTTAACGCATCAGGGAAAATCTGAGCTTAATGTATCATATGATGCTGAATATGAAGAAGAATTTGGTTGAAAATTACATGGTGATAGAAGAACTGAAATTGTAATAATTTGAGTTTGAATGGATGAAAAAGTAGTAAAAGAAATTTTAAATTCATCTTTAGTTACAGATGAAGAATTTAATGATCCTGATTCTTGGAAGTCATTTATTGATCAATTTCCAGCATGGTTATAATTTATTAGAATAAGTAATTGAAGATAAAATGAAGCATAGTTTTCCAATAGAATATACACATCTATTCACATGATATATACTAATTATTAGTTGAATTTTTAGTTATTTTTCTTGATGAATTGAAACATTGCTAGCTTGGGTTATATTTTGATGCATGTATATTTCCATGTCAGATATAGGAGAATGTAGTAAATGTTCTGACGAACTTTGTTCATTACGTCATAAAAACAGAAGATTTAAAGCATATGCTGGTATGTTTTTTTCATTAATACTATTTTGATATTATATTATTTCTATTATTTAAATTACATGAAAATATATGAGAGTCTCATTATATTATGATGAGCTGCTGGTATTTGAATAGGTATAAAATTAAATGAGGTATGAGTAGAAACAATAATATTAGAAGCAAAAGAAATATGATCTAGCTTTAAAAATTGGAATTCTCAAACACGCTTCATTTCACCAATTTTTCCATCGAATTGATTTGGACAAGTAGATTTAAATTCTGTTAATTTTGAAAGTTCACCATGATTTATGTTTATGAAAGAACATCTCAGTGGGATAGAATATGCTCAATATCTGAAAAATATAGCTGTAAAGAATAATATAAATATATCTGAATGAGAAACAGTAATAAAAATTAAAAAAGAAAAAGAATATTTCGTAATTATAACAAATAAGTCAAAATATTTCTGTAAATTTTTAATATCTGCAACTTGAGAGTTTAGTTTTCCATTTAATGGTAATATTTTAGGTTCTCATTTTGCTATACATAGTTGAAAATTAAATAACTATAATAATTATAATAAATCCGAAAATATAGTAGCAATCATTGGTTGATACGAAAGTGCAATAGATTGTGCATACTGATTATATAAAAAGTGAATAAAGTCGCATCTATTTTCTAAACACAAAATAGATGAAATAAAAACACAAGATGTTTCTGAAATATTATCCCCAGTAAGTTTTCAAAAATTTCAAGAGTTAAAATCTAAAAACTACATTTCACAAACCTATACTCATATAAATAGTATTAAAAAAAATAATAAACAATATATCCTTACATGAAAAAATAATGAAGAATATTATTTTTATGAAACTCCTATTTTAGCTATATGATTTCGTTCATGATTAGATATTTTAAATGAATATATTAGTTTTAGATCAGATGGAAATCCACTTTTAAATAAAAATGATGAATCAGTAAAAATAAATAATATATTCATAGTTTGACCGCAGGTTAGACAAAAAGAAGTAATATTTTGTTTTATTTATAAATTTCGTCTTAGATTTTGAATTGTTGCACTAGAAATTGCAAAAAGACTTTGAAAAAATATAGATTACAAATATCTAGAAAATAAATGGGAAAAACAATGATTTTATATTAAAAATTCCGAGGAACTAAAATGTGAATGTTCGTGTTAATAAGCTAATATAAAATTGAAGCTTTAATTTTAATAAAAAAACAGGTAAATATTATTTATTTCCTGTTTTTAATTTTATATTAATCACTACAATCTTTACAAATACCATTAATTCAAAGGCTATGGCTTTTGATTTCAAATCATAAACTTTTTGCTTTTTCATAAACTTGATTACAAATATCTTCTGAGTCAAAGTTAATTATAGTTTCACACTTTTGACAATTCATGTGTTCATGATGATGATCCTCATCATTTATTTCATAAGTATTTGTATTGCTTCATATATCAATTTTTCTAATAATTCAAATTTCAGTAAATAGATTTAAATTTCTGAAAATACTTGAACGAGATATGTTTTCAAATTTTTCATTAATATCAGAATATGTAAAAAAATGCTTTGTCTTCAAAAAACTAAATATTTCTATTCTTTCTTTTGTTATTCTTTTATTATTATCTTGTAATCTTTTTTTTATATCCATATTTATAATATATATAATATTTATTATTATATATTATATGAAATATATAATAATGTAAATATAATATTTTTAATCGAAACTGTATAACAATATGAGATAATGTGTTTTATTCTCCTGTTTTCATAGATTATAAGTTATAAAAGGTCTATTTCAGTTTAGATCACTTACAATTTACTTATAAGAGTGTTATTCGTATTCAATAAATTTTATTTAAAACAATAAAATTTATTGTTTTAAATAGGTAACAGTAACTCATTTAATAATAATTTTTTTTAAAAAATTTATCCTGATGTCAAGTAATATATTTTACCAAAAAAGTTCGGCATAATACCCGCTGAGACCATCAAATAATAAAAACAAAAACACTAGAGATTAATTCTCTAGTGTTTTTGTTTTACTTTAAATACGTTAATGTTAATAAGCTAAGTCTGTCTAATTTTTTATTTAATTAAATTCGTACAATAATGAATAGTTAAATAATATTCATAATAATTATTACTTTTATCATTTATTGATAATCCAATTCATATATTATTAAAATATTTATTTGTTAAACTTCTATAATGAGCATCATTATCTGTTCATTTTTCATCCATATAATATTTAAATGCTCTTTGTATTGCTTCTGATAATTCATCACTACATTCTCAATCTGTACAACTATATCATCACCACCATATGTTTTCGGTGTGAGTTATTCATGATATATTTTCACAGACAACTCAATTATCACTTAACCAGCTATTTATATTAGTATAATCGTAAAATGAATCTCAATCATTTCTTTTATGAGATATTTCTCATTTTATATTAGCTAGTTCTGACCAAATATCTGCTGAAGATTCTAAAGTGATATCATATCAATAATTTTCTAATCATAATTCTTTACGAACTTCATTATTCCAATCTAACCAATTATTCTTTACTATATTTAAATTTAAATTATTTACAGCAACTTCTTTTATAACTAATTCATCTGATATATTTATAACTATCTGATTTAATATAGTATTTATTCTTGATGTATATTTGTCAGATTTAATTAAATCTTTTATTTTTATAACTAGCTTATTCTTATAAGAAATATCTATTTTTTCTATTTTATCTGTAATATTTTCTATAATTTTCTCATCAATATTAGTTAAATTATAACTATAAGTATAAGTAAAGGGAATACTTAGTATTGTAATTATAAGTATTAATAATATTTTTTTCATATATTTGTTGTTTAAATTTAATTATATACTTATTAAACGAAACTAATTTAAGAAGAACATAAGAAAATATTAATTATTATATTTTTTATGACTATTATTTTATAGGTATCATAATTTCATTTCTTCTTAAAAGAGGGAAACTGAAAGGTGGATTATATTGTGCAGATACCATATTTCAATTTACTTCAATACCATCTTTATTTAAGTACGATAGTAATTTTTCTTTCATTTTATTTACTCTTTTTTCATTAGCATATCAACTATATTGTAATACAGCAGACTTATATCACTCTATTTTCTTTATTTTTACTTGTTTATTATTTGGATTAGGAAGGTCCTCTAATGAATATTTACTAGGCATAGAAAACTGAACTATTCTTAGATTATTATCAGTAATTGTATTACTTACTGGTACTGTCATTGCAATTTGTTCAGATTTTTGAGTAATTTCACTTACTGGAGCTGTCATCGAAATAGATATATTTTTAGTATTTCATCAAAAAATATATCCTGCTAGCAGCTTAAATCAATTATTTAACGCTTCATTTTGAGTTCATTTAACTTCAACCTCTGCCACTATATAGTTATCATATTTTCTTATTTCATATCATTCATTGATTTCAATTATAGTATATTTAGGTTCTTCAATATTCCTAACAACTAAATGAGTAGCCAATATCCATATAATTAATAATATTAAGATAATGATTCCAAAGATACTTATTATTTTCATATTTTATAAGTTAAATGTATAAATTAATATAAGTATAATTATATATAGTTAAAAGAAAAATAAATAAATACGAGCTCCAATTAATAAATTATAAACTGAAAAAAATGAACAATAAAAAAACTACTATATTGCTATAGTAGTTTTTTTATTGCAATAATTATATATTAATTACGCTTGAGCTTCAACAAGAGTTACTTCTGTAGCTTGTTGTTTACCGTTTTTTCCTTCACCGATGTTAAATTCAAGAGTATCTCCTTCGTTTAAAGCATCAAATTCAACACCTTCTAAGTTGTTAGCGTGAAAAAATACGTCACCTTTGTTTTCTTCAGATGTAATGAAACCGAAACCTTCTTTTAGAACTTTAATAATACCTATCATAAAATGAATGTAAAAAATATAAATCTATTAATTAGATATAACTCGTAACTAATATTTTACATCATATTTAATAAAAAATATTTTACAAATGTAATTTTAATTATTTATTTAATTTAACTAATATTATAAAAAAAATATTTAAATTTGTATAAAAATACCTTTTTATTATGATACGATTTTTAAGAGATATATTATACGTTTTTATTATAATATAAGGCTCTTATTTATATTAATATTATATAAAATATATGAAACAAATATTTCTATGAATTTTTGTATTTATAATACTTATACTTAATGTATATTGAGATGTTACTGAAGAAGAGGAAATAGATAACTCATCAAAAATTAAAATAATTATTCCAGAAGAAATCACTTGGACTGATAGATTCATATTAACTGAACTAAAAGAACTGAGAACTTGATTAGAATGAATCAAAAGAGAAATATACACTGAAATACAAAATAGAGAATTAGAAACGATAGATAAGGCATTATCATATTCTGCTAATACTGTAAATTTCTTTTTTGTATTTATTACTATTATAGTAATGTGATTTTGAGTAGTAGGATGGAGAACTATCTGAGATATAAAAAAATCAACAAAAGAAAGTATGGCTAGGGAAACGAGAAAAATAATTGTAAATTTTGAAAATCAAATTACTGAACTTGAAAAAGAACAAAAAATAAATATTTTTTGGAGGCAATTCAATATAGCTGACAGTGATCAAGAAAAAATGAATATATTGGATAAAATTCAACAACTCAAACCAGATTCGCAATACGTAAGTATAGAAAGAGGGAATACATATTTATCAATGTGATTATTTGAAAAAGTTCTAGACGTAACAGAAACTATTATATCAACAGATAGTACAATGCATCATTCACATGCATTTTATAATAGAGTTTGTGCTTATAACTGATTATGAGATATCGAAAAAGTTATATCTGAAATAACATATTTACTACAATTAGCACCTGAATACAAAGATATTATAATAGATTCTGAATATTTAGAATCAGTTTTAAATAATGATAATATTAAAGAATTATTGAAATAATAATTTTTTTAAAAGATATATTTTATTTACTTCATATAGCTTCATAATATTCAGAATAATTGACATTTTAATAAAAACTATTATATTTCCTGTGAAAAAATAATAGTTTTTTATTTAAAAAAAATGGCTTTAACGGAACTAAATGAAAAATTAAACGAAAATGGAATAGATATATCAGCTTGGGGAAAATGAGATAGTAAGGATTTAAAATCTTTACAAAATGAAATAACTAAAGGAGAATGTAAATTAGAAATAATAGATTGAGTGCTTACTAGAGTCATAAATTTAGTAGGAGTAGATATATTTCATACAAATAAAGAAGGTGTTTTGTTCAACTTAAGAGAAACTAAACAAGTTTTAAAAAATGGCACTGAAACTGTTAGAGAATTTGAACACTCAGTTTGAGAAAAAATGGTATGAAATGAAACACCAATCAGTGCTATGCGTAGATGAATACATGACGTATTAAGTGTTGATAATTTTGTTGATATTAGAAAAGGAACTCAAAACAGACTAAGTAAAGCTTCTACAAGTTATCCAAATCTAAGCGTATTATATAATAGATTTTGGTTTACAGCTAAACTAAATAATGATCAATTTAAATCAAAATGATATACAGAAGTAAAAAAAGATAAAACAACTTATTTTGAATGGAATATAGTTGAAGTTGTTATTGAAGAAGAAAAGAAATAAAAAAAGAAGTAAATTAATTTACTTCTTTTTTTATTGCTTTTAACTAAAGAATTTTTTATCTTCACTTTCACCTAACCAAACACTACATGTATATTTAATATCATCTGTAAAGTCAGCACCAATAATCCAATCTAGGTATTTTGAATCGATTCTAGAAACTTCTTCAAATGATTTACCTCTATATTTACCAAAAGCCATATTTTTTAATAATAAATATTCTTTTTGAGTCATTTCAATCATTATATCTATAACTTCATCACTTGTTACTGAGAGTTTATTTTTAATCATATCAAACATAACTCTGAAAATTCTTTCTAATACTACAACATCACCAAATGCATCATGAGCAGTAGTAGTTTCTTCTTTTCAGTTTTCATCAACTATTTGAAATAGATCAAAGTAATATCTAAGATATTGCATATTTACGTATTCAGGTTCACTTCCTTTTACTTCTTGAAAAATCCCTTCAGATAATAGTATTTTAGCAACTTTAAGAGTATCTATAACTTCATTATGACATTCTATACCTGATCTTGTTAATACTTCAGTATCAAATATTGCATTATGAGCAATTAAAATATTACTGGCAAAAACGCTTTTATCAATTACAACATCTGCTAAATATTTTCATTCTGATTTTTCTTTTAATAATGAAGGATAAATACCATGAGTAGCCATTGCACCTATTTCCATTTTAGTGTCTGTATTGATAAAATGATTTCAGTCAGTTATATTGTTATTTTCTATTTTTCTATAAGCTAATTGTATTATATCTCAATTGCTAGATATTTGATTTTTATCGTCTTTAATTATCCCAGTTGTCTCAGTATCTAAAAATACTAAAGTTTTAGTAATATCGTTCATTGTTATTATATTATGATATATTATTTTTATTATATTATTTACTTGAAATATACAAGTAATTATCTAATTTAATCCTCTTTAAAATTATTTTTTTCATTCTAATCTTTTTTAGATGTTATTCATAATACTTTTTATATAAGATGATGAGTGTTAAATCTATATTTTTTTAACTCTATTTTTATCTCATACCCATATATGATTTAAGGTTTTATTCTCATCAATAGAACGAGTTCTTTTTAAGATGAGATCTTGTTGATCTTAATTTCTATGATACAATAAAGGATATATTGGATAATAAATATTTATTTTATATATTATTAAAATATGATCTAATGAAATAAATATAAAAAACAAAAAATAGATTTGCTTTATTGGATTATATACATATTATCTTTCTCGAAATAACTTTTTCATTGATCACGTTCTTATGTTCATGTCTTCATGTTTTCATATCCGAGAATAAATAGAAAAATAATTATTATTTCAATTTTTATTATTAATACACAAGTATTATGGAAACTAACAAATTATTTGTTGGAGGTATCTCATGGGGATTAACTTCTGAAGATTTAGGTGCTGCATTCAACGAACACGCTGAAGTTGTACACGCTAAAATTATCATGGATAGAGAAACTGGAAAATCTAGAGGTTTCGGTTTCGTAGAATTCAATTCAGTTGAAGACGCAGTTAAAGCTAAAGAAGCTATGGACGGTGTTGAACTTGATGGTAGAGCTGTTAAAGTTGATTACGCTCAAGAAAAAAGAGACGCATAATCGAATAAAAAAATATTTACTTAGGTAGATATTTTTTTTTGTGTATATTTTCAATTAAATGTAATCATAATATATGGTTTAATTATCAATAATAATATAGACTAAATATAATTAAATTATTTAAGATGAAAAAAATAACAGAAAAGAATTATATCGAAATAATTAATTTAGAAGAGATAAATAGTATAGAATTTGTCTGAATCGATTTTTCAGGATATGATTTAGGTGGTAAAAAAATTAATGATTGTAGCTTTGAAAAATGTAATTTTTCGAATAGTAAATTTAGAAGCACATCACTTAATAATATTGTTTTTAAAAAATGTAAAATAATGTGAATTAATTTTAATGAAATAAATCATAATTTATCAAATTTTGATTTCTTTGATTGTAATTTAATTTTATGTTCATTTTATAGCTGATTTTTGAAAAACACTCATTTCGAAGATTCTCAAGTAAAAGAATGTGATTTTTCTCATGCAGATTTAGAATGAGTATCTTTTATTTATTCAGATTTAGAAAAATCTATATTTAATCAAACAAATCTCACAAATACTAACTTCAATTTTGCATCAAATTTTAGTATTGATCCAAATAATAATACACTTAAAAAAACTAAGTTTTCTCGTGAAAATATGAATTTATTATTACAGAATTTGGATATAGTGGTTGAATAAAAAAAGACATATTTTAAAATATGTCTTTTTTTATTCTTGTAAATGTTTATCTAATTCAAAATATAAGTTATATTCATGTCAATTAAAATTATTTATAGATTTAATATAAATTTTATTTCAAAAATATTGAATATTAACATTAAAATATTGAGTATAATCTTTAAAAATTTTTCTTATTATATATCAGAAATTGTTTGATATATTTTTACGTAATTCATCTCGGTTTTTAGATTGTTTCATATAATCTTTTATTCCATCTTGTGCTAATTTTTTGAGATTATTTTCATTTATTTTATTTTTGCTATTAACTTTAGGTAAGGGGTTTCTAGAATATTTTCTATTATTCATAATTACATGATTACCAATTTTAATATTAATAACTAGAGTATCATTTCAATTATTTGATACATTCATTGTTATGTCTCTTCATCTCAACTGATCACTATGACCTGTTAATTGTATATTTTGAACTAATAATCATTTTAATTTATTAATATCTCATTCTATTGATCATACAGTGAGCATGAAGCTTTCAATTAAATTGTTAAATTTATTAAATAATTCTTCGTCAGAAATATATTCTTTTAATATTAATTTATCATATAAATTATTAGCATAATCTTCTACATTTTTTGATGAGATTTGTTCGTGATTTATAGTTTCAGTTTCTGGGGTATTTTTATTTAATATAATTAATCAAGAAGCTAATGATACTATAAATCATATTTGCATAGCTTTTTTTATAAATTCTTTACGGTTTTTATCTGATTCAATTTTTAACTTTTGAGATAATATTCAATCTTTTCCTTCTTGTTCTTGTTTTGATTTATTTTCTTTTTCTTGTAGTTTTTGTTTTATATATACAGTATTTTCTTCAGAATAAGAATAAGATACCGGTATATATTGATTTTTTACTGATTCTATTGATTCACTAATTATTTTATTATATATTACTAATAATTCAGGATTATTATTTATATGATTACCTGATAAGTTTACAAAACTTTGCACATTAAATTCTTGTAATATTCTTGTAATATTTTTTTTATATTTAATAGATTTATTAAATCTGTTTTTTAATTTATCAACTTCTATTTTAATATCAGAATCATTATCTACTTGTTTTAGTAATTCATCTAGTTCTTCTATAGTATAATCTGATTTTACAATTATATTTGATTTATAGTTGCTATTATAATGCTCTATTTTGTTGTTTAATCTAGAAAAACTAATATTAGATATAAGTTCATTTTCTAAACATTTTTTTACTTCTATATAATGTAATAATTGCAGTATTATTTTTTCTCACTCTTGATTGAGAGAGTAAGTATACGTTATATCATTTTTATCTATTCACTTTGTTTCTATTTGTGTATGAATATCGAAATTAAATCAAAAAGAATCACATAATAAATTAACGAAATTTATATTTTCTCATTGTGAATTATTTGTCTTTCATTCTAATAATCATTGAATATTTTTAACTATTTTTTCAGATACTTCTAAATGAGTTTTTTTCTTTTTTGGTACTTTCAGAGTTTCTTTTATTTCTTCTTGTTTAACTCAACGTTCTGTTAAATATATTGGACCTTTTTGCTTATTCATAAATGTTATTTATTTATAATTTTATGAATTATAAAATATTATTACCATAAAGCAATAGATAATTATTATTTATTTCCGTTTTAAATTTAAACTATCTTTTTATGATATTTGAATATAATAGTCAAAATAATATTAAAAATACATTATGAAAATTGCAATTTGAACAGATCATCATGGTTACGAATTAGGACAAGAAATCATTAAAATATTAGAAAAAAAAGATATATCATATATGTATGCTGGAGCAAGAAGTTCTAAAGATACTACTTCAAATGATAAAGTAGTAGAATACACTACTATGGATGTAATAGATGAAAATATATTAGGTATAATTATTTCAGGAAATGGAATTGGAATCAATATGCAAGCAAATAAAGTAGATGGAATTAGAGCAAGTTTATGTAGTAATTTCAACCAGGTTAGATGGGGAAGAGAGGATGAAGATATGAATGTGCTTTGTATCGCAGCTTGGGAGGAAGAATATTTAGAAACTTCTAAATTAGTTAAAACATTTATTGAAACAGAATATAAAAAATAAAAAACCAAGCTTACGAGCGTGGTTTTTTTCTGAAGATATTATAAGTTTACTATTACAGTATACTAATGAGTAAAAATTTAAGAACAAAAAAACACTCATCCAGAGTGTTTTTTAAGTGATGATTACTATTAACATTAACATGATATCAAAGATATCCCGCATTTTGTTAAGTAAATATTTCCATTAATATTTTCATTTACGAATGGTGTTCTTGAAACTTCGTATATAGCTTGATCACTATAATTAGTAAGAAGATCTTTATCTATGAAAATGATACCATTCTTATAATAACCTATTAAACTAATCAGTAAATTTTCTGCATTTGGAGATAAATGAATCATCACATAGTATCCTTTTTTATTAGTGTGTATTTATTATAAGATAATTAATAAAAAGTCAATTATATATCTTTTACCTTTAATAATAAAACTATATACTATTTACAATAATAATTTTAATCATAAAAAATAAAAATACTTACAACCATGACAATACTACTAATTACCTTATTCTGATTCTTCTACAAAAATTCGTCTAACTATACAGTTATATATAATCATTCTTGATTACAAGTATCTCAAGCGTTAGATACATCTGTATCAATATTAAAACTTGATCTTACTAAAGTAAATCTTGATTTTGGAGGTGTACAGTCTGATAATATATTAGAAGCCCCTGATACAAAACTAGATAGATTTAATCGTCTAGCAGCTAGCGAAGTATTAAAGTTTACAAAGGATTCAAAAGTATTATCGTGAATCAATGGCTAATTCTTTAATGCAAATCTTAACCCTATATTTTTGAGTTTCCCAGTTAAGTCTGACAATCAAATCATTTCTAGTTATATGGATAATCTTTTACAAAAAAGAACATTTGTAATGAACTCTAGTAATGTTCCTAAAATACTGGAATGTTATACTTCTGTAATGTTACAAAATAAACTTAATAATAATCTGATAGTCTGAATTCATCCAGATGAAAACTTCATGAAAGATTCTTCACTTCCAAGAAACTTCATGTGAATACTAGATAATGATACCATTATTTTCATTCTTACAACTAGTAAAACTCAAACTGAGATGTCTCAACTCATGATCGCTGAATGAGTCCCAGAATCCAACATCATCATGTTCGATGGTTCACCATCCGCACAATTTTCACTCTTCGATTACACCCAAGAAAAACCTACCGTTCAAGCTCACTACGGGAGATGGTCAGTTCCTCATTTCTTTGTAGTAAGTGAAAAGTAGGGAATATTCGGTATATGATTAATAAAAAAGACTCGTCAGAGTCTTTTTATTTTGAATGAACTAATATATAAAAATAATAATAAAAGACTTTTTAACAGAATAAAATAGTTATTATTGAAGTTTGTTTTGAATGTAGTATATTGGAGGTGAAGATTAATAATTAAGAGGAAAATAAAAATGTATATAGAAAAATTAAAACTTACTAATTTTAGAAAATTTAAAGATTTAGAAATTGATTTTAATAAATGATTAAATTTATTTTTATGACCAAATGACTCTTGAAAAACGGCAATAATTGATAGTTTAAAATATTGCCTATGAGTTACTAATTATAATTATAATAGAGTTATAGAAACTGACTTTTATAATGATGCTAAAAATTTTAAAATAGAACTGTTTATAACTGATTTTACTGATTTTCAAGCATCACAACTATTAGATTGGGGATGATTAGATGATAAATCAGAATTTTGTATAAAATTAATATTTGAAGCAAGAATATGATATGATAATCAAATTTATGTTTATTGAACAAAATGAGGAACTTATGAATCTGATGATGGGTGAACATATTTAGAGCCTGAGGTTAAAAAAATGCTTGAAGCAGTATATTTAAGACCTTTAAGAAATGCAGAATTAGAGTTATCTTCTGGTAAAAATTCTAGATTATCACAAATTTTACTAAGTCATCCACTTTTTAAAAAAGATGACACTAATAAACATACACTTGAGGAAAATTTTACTGTTTTAAAAGATACTGTAGAAAAATATTTTAACGATGAGCAAGAAAGTATCTGATGAGATAAATATAAAATAAACGAAAGAATTAATGAGATATTTTGAAAATTAAAAGATAAAAAAAATAACGATTTAGGAAGAATTGAAATGGATAATGCTAATTTAAGTTCAATATCAAAGAATTTAAATTTATTATTATGAAATTCTGACAGAAAACCGGGACTATGAACAAGTAATCTACTATTAATTTCAGCTGAATTATTAATATTAGAAGTATTAAAAAATAATAAGCTGTGATGCGCGTTAATTGAAGAAATTGAAGCACATATTCACCCACAATGACAAATTCGTTTAGTTAATTATTTAGAAAGTCATTCAGAAAACTTACAAATTTTTATTACATCACATAGTCCAAATATTGCATCAAAAATAAATTTAAAAAACATTTTTATTTGTAGAGATAAGACTATTTTTCCTATGTGAGAAAAATACACTGGTTTATCTGAAGAAGATTATAAACATTTAGGTAGATTCTTAGATGTAACAAAATCTAATTTATTTTTTGCAAGATGATTGATTCTAGTTGAATGAATTGCAGAGGCTTTAATTATTCCTCAACTTGCTGATATAATTTATTGAGAAGAGTGAATACTAGATTCACACGGAATATCAGTTGTATGTTTAAATTGATTAACATTTGATAGATATTTAAACGCATTTATTAGAAAAGATAGTAAAAATTTTAATATTAAAATTTCTGCAATTACTGATAGAGACTTCAAAGGAATTAATTTTAAAATTGAAGATAAAGTTAAGGGTGAAAATTGATGAAAAACACCTGATAAATATATTAAAACTGTAGAAAAAAAAGAGGTATTCAATATAGAAGAATTTATAAAAGATATACACATTAATGAAAATTTGGATACTTTTTATTGAACTCATATTATCGAAAACTTTAATAGTGATAAGAATATTAATAAATATTATTCTAAATTACAGACTTTAGAATTTGATATGGGATTATCATGTCTATTTAATTATTTATTGGATGCAAGGAAAGTAGTTAAATGAATTCAAAATGAAAAATCTCTGATAACTGATGAAAAAAATACATATATTAAAGCTAGAAATTTGTATTCAAAATTGAAAAAATATAAATGAGAAACAGCACAAGAATTAGCTAATATTTTATATAATTTAGATGATACTGAAAAAACTGCATTGAAAGATGTAATAAAAAATGATATTTATTTAAAGTATATTGTTGATGCACTTAATCATGTAATCGAAGATAATAATGACTAGATATAAATTTAAACCTGATGAAATTGAACAGGTAGAAAAAATCTTAATTAATTGAAACAAGTTTTGTGAAAAAAGAACAAAAATATTAACTGATTTTGATACTAATTTTCAAGTCCAAGCTTGTCCATGAAGTTGAAAGACTACTTTACTAGTTTGAAAAATATTTCTGTTAGCCCAAAAAATTGATTTAACTAAAGAATCAGCTTGTATTCTTACTCACACAAATGTAGCAGTTGATGAAATAAAAGAAAAAATTAAGAAAGCTAGATGAAACAATAATATAGATAAAAAGTTCTTAGATAATGTTGAAAGATTACTAAAATATCCTAATTATATTTGAACATTACAGTCATTTATAGATAAGTATCTAGCAATACCTTCTTATTTACAAGAATATTGAAAAAGACCTAATAAAATAGATAATGATTATTCTGAATGATTTCTTAAAAAAGGATTTTTTACAAATTTAAGCAGCGAAACATCTAAATTTTTATCTCAAAAATTTAATCCTTATAAATTGGATTTCAATATGTGACTTGATAAAATAATGTGAACTAATTTTGATATTACTAATAATAATCTAGTTTTTACTTCTACTAATAGTTGAAAAATTACACTTAAAGACACTACTAATAAAAAATATATTGAAATATTCAAATTATTTCATGATAAAATTAAAAATGAATGATTATTAACTTTTGATGAAGCAAATTTATTTGCACTTAAATACTTAAGTCAGAATGAAAATAAATTACAGAAGTTAAT
>JAWUYB010000039.1:0-42842 GCA_034111025.1 Candidatus Altimarinota bacterium
TTTGATGGAAAGTTGAGGTATTCTCAATAAAAAATAATTTTATTATTCGTATATATTTTGAATAAATAGAAAACCTCCATCAGCATTTTTTATTTTTTGCACTTTTTGCTATTTTCCATATAATCTGCGCAATAATAAACGATAAATAAACATCTATGAAATTCACAGAATTACCAATAATTTCTCCGTTACAAAAAGCTTTGGAAAGACAAGGTTTTGATACTGCGACAGAAATTCAAGAAAAAGTTATACCAATAGCTATTCATGACCATGATATATTAGGTACAGCTCAAACAGGGAGTTGAAAAACTCTTGCTTTTACTCTACCTACTTTACAAAAACTTTATGAAAATAGAGAAGGGAAAGGTTCACCAGAATTAAAAAAGAAAAGACTTATCAGAGGTTTAATCCTAGCTCCAACTCGTGAACTCGCTGTTCAAATCGGTGAAACATTTGCTCCATACTCGAGTAATGCAAATATGAAACATACCGTTATTTTTGGTTGAGTAAATGATTTTCACCAAATTAAAGCTATTGAAAAATGAGTCGATATTTTAATTGCAACTCCTGGGAGACTAGAGGATCTAATTAGTAGAAACCTCGTAAAACTTTCATATGTTGAAATGTTTGTTATGGATGAGGCTGACAGAATGTTAGAAATGTGAGCGATTGGTAATATTAAAAAAATATTATTAAGACTTCCTGATACAAAACAAACTCTATTTTTTTCTGCTACTATGCCAAAAGAAATTATCAAGTTATCAGATAGTATTTTAAAGGACCCTAGAAGAGTTGCAGTTCATACAGAATCATCAACAACACAAACTATTACTCAACAGGTGTATCATATAAATAGAAACTATAAAAGACAATTACTTCAACAGATTTCAAAAAAACAAAACTTATCTTCAATACTTGTTTTTGTAAATACTATTGATGAAAGTGAAAAAATATTTGAGTTTGTAAAAGCTGCAAATATAAAATGTGGATTATTAAATAAAAATAAATCACAAACAGGGAGACAAAAAGCTCTGAGTGATATTAAAGATGGTACAATTAAAGTTCTTGTTGCAACAGATTTAGCATCAAGAGGTCTCGATATTAGTGAATTATCTTGTGTTATAAATTATGAAATTCCAAATGATGCAGAGTCATATGTTCACCGTATTGGGAGAACAGCAAGAGCTGGTAAGAGTGGATTAGCTATAGCATTTTGTACTCCAGCTGAAAAAGATAAATTCAAAGCAATAGAAAAACTCATCGACCAAGAAATAGAAGTTATGGAAGATGACTCTTATAAAAAAGTAATTATTCCTCAAGGTAAATCTGACAGACTAAAAAAACTGAATGAAAAAACAAAACCTAGAATACAAAAATGAAGAAAGCAGTATGGGAAAGCTGCAACATGAGGGAAGAAAACGTCTAGTGAAAAATCTGCTAAATCTGGAATAGATAAAAGAAAATCTGCTCCTAAAAAATCAATGGCTAATAGTCCTAAAAAAACACCTCAATTTGCAAATAGAATGCATAAAAAAAGAAAATAAAAAACAGAGAAATATTTCTCTGTTTTTTATTTTTTATGAAAATTTATATATTCCAAGAGTGAGTATTGCAAATATTATAAGTATGAGTCATAAACAGTACAGATATACAGAATATGAATAACTAATAAAATCATTTATTGAGAGTATTCCATATGAACCTATTGTAGCTCAAATTATACTAATAATCAACATAAGTATTGCTAGTACTATATATTCAAAAAATATACGTTTCTTGTTATCTTTTGGAAGTGTTCAAAGCATATGGTAGAGGTAAGATTTTTGTTTTTGAAATTGTTTATAAAACAATCATACTACTACTATTGATCCTATACAAAACATTATGAGGTAAAAGAATAATACTTTTATAACTAAAAGGATTTTTTTAGAAACATCTTTAAGCTCTGCAAGTATTTTTTCTACTTCTATAAATGAAACTGTCCCATTTGATATATCAAAGAAATATTTTTTTATTTCTTGAATTTCTTCATTTTCAACAAACCTACTCAAGAAGTATTGCTTTGGAAAAGCTTTAAATTGTTCTTTATCTATCTGAAAATAGAAAAAAGGATTAATAGAAATATCTTGAGAAGTGCGAATATTTACTATTTCTAATGTTTCTTCTAAACCAAATATTTGAAAAGTTAATGTATCTCATATTTTTACTCCCAGTTGTTCAGAAAAATCATTATCAATAGAAACTCATCCGTTTCGTATTTTAGTTCCTCTGAGAACTTCTCAAATGTTTCCAGTTGAATCTGTCATATTAAATTCTCTCGTAAATCTTCTCGATTGATTCCCTCATAAAAATTCTTTTATTTCTATGCCATTAACTTCAGATATTCTTCATCTAATAAGTGAAAATGAATCTTGTTTATATTCTGGATCAATTTTATCATATGTATTTTGATTGATATTTAATATAAAGAAATTTTGGTCACTTTCTAAGTTAACAGTGAGTCTATTATAAAAATTTCAGAATAAAACAGATATAAAAAATAGAACAAAAAATATAATAAAGAAGGATAAATTAAGAAGGAAAGTTAGGTTTCCAGGACGAATAGTATTACGTACTGCATCAAATAAATAGAATTTTTTCTTTCTTGTTTTTTGAATTCATTTAAATACATATTTTAGTATAAATGAATTTATAAGTGAGAATAAAAATAAAAATATTACTATTCATATAGTAATGATTACTGATACAAAATAACTATATCATAAGAATAATCATAAAATAAATATAAGTACAGAAAAAGATATTCATACTGATAATTTATCTCTTCTTGATAAATTATTAAAGAAATTTTCCTGTAATCATTGGTTTGGTTCTGATGAGATTATTTTTGCAACTGGAAGTCAAAATGAAAATATAAATAGTATTATTGCTAACAATATTCATTGCAATAAACTTTCAGAATATACATTGAAGTCAGAACTGAGTTCAAAATTTTGAACTATTTGAAATACTCAGATATTGAGTAATACAGCTGTTATATATCAAACAACAAATACAAGAAAAAATAATGCTCAAAACAGTTTAATAATACGCATATTATCCATTCATAAGATTCTCAAAACACTTAACTGTTTTCTTTCTTTTAAGAAAAAAGATGTAATCGATAAAAATATTATCGTAACTGTAAGGAAAAATGAAAATAATACTGCATAATTTATATAACTTTTTAGATTAGAAATAACTTCTTCAAACCTATCTCATCATGTTTCATATATATTGATTTCACGAGGAGTAAATATCTTTTCTAACTGAGATTTTACTTTTTCATACGATTGTTTATTTTCAAATTTTAGAAAAAATTCTTTATCAACAAGTGAATTCGTTTGATCGAGTCAACTATCACTATAATATTTTTTATTTATAAAAACATTTTCGGTAGATAAAAATGAATTTACAACTTGAGGGAGTTGATTATAGACTCAATAGACATTATATGTTCATCATAGGAGTCATACCTTTTTACTCTCATCGAGTTTATCATAGAGATTCTGAGATATAATTACTCAAGAGCTGGTTCAAGTTTGTGTATATTGAAATTCTCCATAAAAAGGGAATAAATCTGTAAAATATATCAGATTTATAGGAATAATTTCAGTATATTCTAGTGAACTATTGAGTTCATATTTTTGAGCAAGAGCTACATTATTATCTTCTATAATCGTTCATATATTTTCATAAAAATATGATTCATCTTGATTTCAAATATCTATAACTATATCAGCTCATAAACTCACTTGAGAATCTGCTCAAATATTATCTATGAAATTTTTACTCAAAGAATCACTGAAAATATATCAAAATAAAGAAAGTGAAAGGGATATATATATAAGCAGAAATACACTTATATTTTTTCATACAAAGTTTTTAAATAATTTTTTATACATTGAGTTTAAGATTTTCAAATAATATCGAGCGAATTTTTATTGAGTTCATAGGTAGTATCTGCATATTTTGCTACATTTTTATCATGTGTAATTAGTATGATAGTATTTTTTGCTTCTTTATGAAGTTCCTTTAACAATTTCATAATATTATTTGCATTTTTTTCATCCAGATTTCAAGTTGGTTCATCAGCGAGTAATACCTTTGTTTTTCATACAAAGGCTCGTGCAATTGCTACTCTTTGCTGTTCTCAACCAGAGAGTTCAAATGGATAATTATTTTTTTTATCCGTGAGTCAGATTTTTTCTAGTATATCATCTACACTAAATCTTTCAGGTATATGATTTATATCAAGAGATAATTCTATATTTTCAGCTACCGTCAGATTTGGTATGAGATGAAATTGTTGAAAAATAAAACTAAGGTTTCTTCATCTAAATTGAGTTTTTTTATCTCTACTCATAGTAGAATATTTATTTTTATCTATTTCTACTTCTCACTCTTCAAAATCTATCAGTCCAGAGATAATATTAAGCAGAGAAGTTTTTCATGATCAACTTCTTCAAACTATCGCAACAAATTCTCATTCATTTATTTTAAAATTGAGATTTTCATAAATAGTAGAAGTATTATTTTCTCATATATATTTTTTTGTAACATTTTTTAATTCAATCATTTTTTTATTTTATTATTATATCTTCTTTTTTAAGAAAATTATATATATTATTTGCTATTATTTCATATCATGCTTTATTCGGATGAATTCAATCTGATAGATTGAGATTTGATTGAGCAACCACTCATTCTAAGAAAAATTCAAAAAATGGAAGTTCATATTCTTCAGCAAGCTCTGGATAAACTTTTTTGAAATCACTTGCATACTTTAATCAGTAATTAATAGGCATTTGCATTCCAGAAAGTACTATGGTTGCGTCTGGATTTACTCATTGTAAATGTTCTATGATAGTTCAAATATTATTTTTCATATTTATTACACTTTGTCTTCTTAGACCATCATTTCATCAAATTGTAAGTAAATATATGTCTGGATTTAATTGATCGTATAAGCCTATTCTATCGAGTAAATTTTGAGATGTATCTCAACTCACTCAGGCATTTGTTATTTTATAATTACCATCTAAGAGTAGCTCTAATTGAGCAGGGTAAGCTTCTGATAAGTCTAAATTATATCAAGCGGTGAGACTATCTCATAATGCAAGAATATTTTTTTCTATATTTTTTGATGTACTTAGTTCAGAAATGTTATTATCTTCTACTGCAGAACAAGAAGATAACATAATTAATAAAAATAATGCAAGGAATAATTTTTTAACCATATTTTAATTTAATAATAATATATACTATATATTCTATAGTGATATCTTAAATATATCTTAAAAAATAACAATAAATAATATTAAATTAGTTATATTAAAAAGAGATAGTAGTCTCATTCTTCTTATGACTAGTATATCTCTTTTTATTATTTTCCAATAATTGCGTTTCATTTCTGAAATTGGGTCTCTTCCAATTGTTTATCTCTTACTTCTTGCTCAAAATGTCCATTGAAATCAATACAAAAGCCTTTTTTTAATTCACGTTGAGTACATATAAGAGATATTGGAGTATGATCAAGTGGATTTTTTCGACTTGTGAAATATATTTCACAAATTAATTCAATATAACCATTTTCATCAACATTAAATGAAAGATTTAATCCTTCTTGATCTAGTTGATTAATAAAATACTGTCCCTCCAAAGATGTATCTAAAATATAGCAGGCATTTTTTTTTAATAATTGATTAAATTCTATGAGATAAATGGGAAGAACTTGATCTAAATATATCATATACTATTCCTTCTTTTGTTTTTATTTAAAATTTTTGAGTAAATATATTTTATATAAGTATTATAAATTGTCAATTTTCTTAATAATTTTTTTATCGAGAGATGGTTTAATTTTTTTATCTTTTTTATATTCTATTAGAGTTTTTGTATCTGAACCTTTACCATATTTTTTTACCACATATTTTACAGCTTCATCTATATTCACAAATATATGTTTATCTCAAAATTTTTCTAAGAATCATGTAAGGTGAAATTTTTCAGTGACTCTTACTCTGACATCAGACATATAAACTTTAATATGCATTTTTTGTAAACGTTCAACTAAATTTGATATCATTTGTAAACCTGATGAATCAATATTATTCATCCATTCAAAATCAAATATTATAACTTTTAATTTTAATTTTTCGGAAACTAATTCTAGTACTTTGTTTTCAAAATAACTCGAATTAGCAAAGTATAAATCACCATCTACACGAACAACACTTATATATTTACTTGTTTTGAGTCAAAATAATTCATGATCTCTATATTCTCAATCTTTATACATAGAAACCTCAACTATTTTTGGTCTCATAGTACGATAAATATACAAAGCTAAAGAAAGTATTACTCATAATCAAATTGCTCTTTCAAGATTTGGGGATAATAATAAGGTTCAGGTAAAAGTAATAATTGCAATAACTGCATCATGTTTTTCAACTTTCCAAGCATTAATTATAGGTTGAATTTTTATTAAACTCATTACAGCAACTATTATAATTGCAGCCAAAGTAGCAAAAGGTAGATGATATAAAAGGGGGGTTAAATATAATAATGTCACTAAAACTATTAAACCGGTAATAACTGATGCAAATCATGTTGTAGCACCATTTCTAATATTCACAGCAGTTTTAGAAAATGAACCTCATACTCCGTATCAACCAAATAAACTCGAAGATATATTAGCTAATCATTGAGATATAAGTTCTTTATTTGGATGAAGTTTTCTTTTTGTTTGATATCAAACAAATTTTGCTACAGAAATCGTTTGAGTAAAAGCAATCAATCAAATTATCATTGAGTAGAGCATCAATTGTACATAATCTGCTCATGTAAGGAGTCAAGAATAATCATTAAAAAAAGGAAATAAAAAACTAGGTAAATTATCTGGAATATTTTTTATTATGATTCCTCAATAGTTTTCAGAAAAAACTAATAAATAAGACAATGATATTGATAATATTAATAAGATTAAAACTCTTGGAATTTTAGGTGTATAACGAGCAAGAAATAATAAAAGTAAAATAGAACATACTCAAATAATCAATGTTGGAATATGTATTCCTAATATGATTGCTGTAAATAAATTTCATATATATTCAAAAAAATGCGCTCATTTATTAACCGATACTCAAAATAATTTAGAGAACTGAGACATAATCGTTAAAACAGCTACTCAATTTGTAAAACCTATAATTACAGGATGAGATAAAAAATCTACAATGATTCACATACGAAGGAATCATAATAATATATAAAACACTCCTGTCATAAAGGCTAATATGGACGCATAAATCATATATCATTCAATACTAGCACTTGCAATCGGGGCAAGTGCTGTGGCTGTCATAAGAGATACAATCGTAATTGGTCCTGTAGACATTTGTGATGATGATCCAAAAAGACCTGCAATAATAACTGGTATAAATGCAGTATAAAGACCTACTTGTATTGGAAGTCCTGCTAATCAAGCATATGCCATAGACTGAGGTACAAGAACAAGAGCTACTGTTATACCTGCAACAATATCTTTTTTTACTACACTAGGATCCTTTAATTTATGTATCCATTCTAAAAAAGGTAAGTATAAACTAATGGCTTCAATAATTTTTTTATTTTTAGCTTTTTTTCACATATTTTTTATTTCTATATATATTACTTTTATTTTAACATATATTTATATCTAATCATAAATTATTAAGTATTAATGTCAATATATTTTATTTTGGAATACTAAATAAATTTTTTATAGTGAAGAAGGTATATATTAATATATAAATAAAACAATGTACCAAAACATAAAAAAAGCCTTTACATTAGTGGAATTGATAGTGGTTATAACTATACTTGCGATTTTAGCAACCGTTGCTTTTATCTCATTTCAATGATATGCACTAATTGCAAGAGACTCAGCTAGATTATCTGATTTGAGTAGTATGGAAAAAATATTAACTTTGTACAACGTAAAAAACTGATCTTACCCTAGCCCTGATACTAGTACAAATATTACATATTCATGAGCTACAGCTTGGACACAATGAGTATTTGGAACTTCTGCATATACAGAGTCTTCTAGTATGAGTGAAGTACCTGTTGATCCTGTTACAGGATTAGAATATACCTATTCTATTACTGCAAATGGACAAGAGTATCAATTATGATCTGTGTTAGAAAACACAACTTCTTTAAACAATATTTCAAGCCTATATGCTTGAACTCAAGAAGCAGAAGTATATATAAAATGAAACTATAATGGGATATTCTTAAAAGTGAGTACAAGTACAACAACGTATTTACTTTGAGTGCCAAGTATATTAGCCTCTGATATTACTAGTGTTGACCTAGAGACTATTATACAATCTCAAAACTTAGTATATAATGGATATAAAAACTTACCTGCAAGTTTTTCATGATCAGTGTATAATACTACTCCTACGAATTGATTTGATTTTACTCCTGCTCAATTGGTATTATTCGAGTGAGATATAGATGATTTAGAAACAAATCAATCAGAAAGAGTAACATTTTTAGATAATTTACAAGCAAATTATACATTAACAGAAATAGCTAATAAATCAGATATTATGGAATTACTTGCAGTTGATTCAAACTTAGATAGTGAGGCAAGTAATTATGTAGCTATGGCTTTGAATAATAGTTTGAAAACAAAAATTGCTGTAACAGCATCGACTGTAAGTTCTTGATGATGAGGTTCTGTTTCTGATTGTATCTTTGATTCATGAATTTTTGACAGTTGTGTATTTCAGTAATATATTCTAAAAATGATTATAACATGAACTTTATAAAAACAACTCTAAAAAATACAGATACTAATTCTACTGATTTAGTTACCAAATCTTATGTGGATAGTACTGTTAGTGCTAGTAGGGGATGAAGCTATCCATTGGTTAATTGAGTGAAATATATAACCTAATTTTTTAGATTATCCAAGTACTATAAGTTATTGTGATTCTTTAGTTGAATGATGCCATTCATCTTGGAGAGTACCAACAATTCAAGAAATTACATTTTATACTGGTAAATACACAGAATCTACATTTATATGGACTACTTCTGTTAATTCTAGTGAGCATTATCGAGTTATACGTTTATATAATGGTCACCATTATATATATAATACAAATGATACAACTCCTAAAGTTAGATGTGTAAGATAATTCTTTATTTAATTCAAAAATATAAACTATGTCATTCATTAAAAATACATTAAAAAATACAGCTTCATTATTACTAGCTGTAACAATTATAGGATCTGCGTATGCAGCTCTTTCAGCTGTAAGTCCTGGTGATACTCTCACTTCATCTTCTTGGAATGAAATGGTTACAAAATTAACAAATACTGATACAAACTCTACAGATTTAGTGACGAAAGGGTATGTAGATTCAATAGTTTCAGCAAATAGTTCTGGATGAGCGAGTAAAGTTGATATTCAAACAATTTTATTAGCAAATGGTACGGCTGTTGTTTATTCTGATTATTGGAGATGAGGAAAAACGGTATCTAAATCTTCATGGGTTGATTTTACTGACTTAATAGAAGTAAAAATATCATCTCAATGTGCAACTTCTCCAGCAAATCCAAGCTGTACGTCAGGTTATACATTATATAGGAATGTATCTGCAGATGCTTCTAACGCATGTAATTCATCATCTGATAATCTAAGATATAGATGAGTTATATGTTACAAAACTAATCCATAATATTTTCTAAAATAAGAATTATGTCATTCATTAAAAATACATTAAAAAATACAGCGTCTATGCTGATTGCCGTAACAATTATATGATCTGCTTATGCGGCACTATCAACTGTGAGTTGAGGTGATACTTTAAGTGCTACTTCGTGGAATGAGCTAGTAAATAAATTTGGTGACCTAGGTGGTGCTACAGTAAAAGACTATGTAGATGCTGCTGCTGGATGATGAGGATGAGGATTTCCCACAACTTTGAGTCTATATGTTGGATCAGCTACACTGCCGTTTGCAAGTACTGGATGTAGAAATCTCATTCAAAATTGATTTAATGATTGGAGATTACCAAGTATAGAAGAAGTACAACACTTTGCTCAAACGATACCTGGTACTACATATACATGGACTAGTTCAATTAGCGACTATAGTAGAGTCAGTGTGAGATTATCTGACAGTAAACTTAGATTATCTGATTGATTGTCAACACTTGGCTACTATTGCGTAAGATAAAATATTTATTTTTAATTACAATTTCTATGAATTTAATGCAATCAACATTAAAAAATACAGCTTCAATATTTTTAGCACTTGCAATAGTAGGCACAATTTAGGCTGCACTTACTAATATTAATGAGTAAAATACACTTACTTCAGCTTCTTGGAATGAAATGGTTACAAAGCTTACAAATACAGATACAAATTCTACTGATTTGTTGACTAAAGCATATGTTGATGCAGTATCAGGTGGAGGATGTCCTACTACAAATGCAATTAATACATACCATGGGAGGATCTATACATTTATAAATGCGATTAATTATTGTAATAATCTTTCAGAATGAGGTAATACAGATTGGAAAATGCCTACATTTGAAGAGTTAGCTTTACATATTAATACTTCTGAACCAAGAGATTTAATTTGGACTTCTACAATTTTCTCGTGAACTACGGCGGGTTATCTATCTGGACTTAGATTAAGTAATTGAGATAATGGAAGTATACATAATTTTACTGATATTAGAGTAAGATCTGTACGTTAAAATAAATAATTAAAAAAAATGAGAAAGAAACCCTTTTACGTACTTTTAGTAATCATACTGGGATTTCTTTCTCATTTTTTTTATGGTTTTTATTTTTCTGCATCAAATACTTGTTATACAACTCTGAATAAACAAATAAATGGAAATTCTATGAGTCCACTTATGGAATCAGGAGATAAAATAGTTATGCTGGCAGGATATTATAATTGTCATGAAATACAGTCAGGAGATATAGTTGCGTATAACTTTGCAAATACAGGGAATCTGTTTGTAAAAACTCTCAGAGCAGTTCCATGAAATAGAGTAGAACTAAGAAATAATACATTGTATATTGGAGAGAAAGAAATGTTGAATTCTTTATGAAATAGTTATCACTTTACCTCAGAAGAACAAAAAATGATTAGCTTATATATTACAGAAGAATGAATACTTAAGAATAGAGCTTATTTCATATTTTGAGATAATATTTGAAATAGTAAAGACTCAAGAAAATTTTGAGGAATTTGAAAATCTGATATAATTTGAAAATTTGAATTTAAATAATAATTCTTAGTTGTTTCTTAAAATAAATTAAGGTCTAAAAATATATTTTTTTAGAAACAAAAATATAAAAAATAGCTCTATTCTTAAGTCTCAGAGTATATATTGACATATTAATTATTTATTTTAAAAAATAAACTTGCAATTAATTATTAAGTTTATATAATCCGGTCGTAACAAAAAAATAAGAAGTTCCAAAAACTCAAATAGCGTAATATTTTGAAAAATATATATATTGAGTTTTACGGAGCATAACTCGCGTAAATAAATATATAAAAATATTATCCTAATAGTTTTGGAAGTTCTCTTTATGAAAAGAAGAACTTTTGCGTGTTCTTCTTTTTTTGTGGCTTATTTATATTTTCTCTTAGAAATATTCATATAACGCATTAGGTTTTCTTATATAGAAAATACTATTTTCTCCTATTAATATAATTGGAGGACCTGTACAGAGGAAGGGTTATCATATCCGCATATGAATTCAAAAGAGAATTAACCATACAAAAATGGAAAATATCGAAAAAGTAGAAGTAGAAAAAGTAGTAGAAAATAAAATCACATTTGCTGATTTAGGGCTTTCTGAAAAAATGTTAGCTGCTATTACAAAAAAAGGGTACGAGTATCCATCTCCAGTTCAAGCAGGAGTTATTCCTTTATTACTAAATGGTGATAAAGATATTATCGGTCAAGCTCAAACTGGTACAGGTAAAACTGCAGCTTTTGGGATTCCTTTATTAGAAAGACTAGATAAAAATAATAAAAATACCCAAGCTCTTATTCTTGCTCCAACAAGAGAATTAGCTATTCAAGTTGCTGAAGAAATTAAATCTTTTGCTGTTGATAGTGTAAGTATTCAATTACTTTACGGAGGTCAAAATATTAGAGATGAATTATCAGGATTAAGAAGAGGTGCTCAAATTGTTGTTGGTACACCTGGGAGAGTAAAAGATCATTTAATCAAAAGAAAAACTTTAAAATTAGATAAAATGAATTACTTCATTCTTGATGAAGCTGATGAAATGTTAAATATCGGTTTTAAAGAAGAAATCGAAGAAATCATGGAACATACTCCTGAAAAAAAGAAAGTTTTACTTTTTTCTGCAACTATGCCTAGATCTATCTTAGATATTGTAAACAAATATATAAGTGATCATGATAAAGTTACTATTCAAAAAGAAGAAAAAACAAATAAAAATATCAAACAAATTTGTTATAAAGTAAATGAAAACGATAAATTCGAAGCTTTATGTAGAGTTATTGAAGTTGAATTTGATTTTTACGGTATTATTTTCTGTAGAACTAAAGCAGGTGTTGACGAAGTTGCATCTCAATTAATGAACAGAGGGTATAAAGTTGAAGGTATTCATGGTGATATTGATCAATCAATGAGAGAAAAAACTCTTGCAAGATTCAAAAACAAATCTATTTCTATCTTAGTTGCTACTGATGTTGCAGCAAGAGGGATTGATGTAAACTGCTTAACTCACGTAGTTAACTATGCACTTCCGGATAATGCTGAAACCTATACTCATAGGATTGGGAGAACAGGGAGAGCTGGTAACAAAGGTGAAGCAATTTCATTTGTGTCAAGAAGAGATTCTAGAATGTTAAGTTTTATCGAAAGATTAATTAAACAAAAATTAGAAGTTGGTAAATTACCAGATGTAGGTCAAGTAATAGAATTCAAGAAAAAAAGATTAGTTACAAACACTCAAGAATTTATTGCAGCTCAAGAAGGTGCTAAATATTTTGACTTAGCTAAACAATTATTAGAATTAGGTGAAGCTCATGAAGTTTTAGCTGCTCTTATTAAAGAAGGTTACGGGAATGAATTCTCAGAAACTCACTACAATATGATCAAAACTAGTTCTGATTCTGGTAGATCTACAGGTACACCAGGTCAAACAAGATTATTTGTTGCAAAAGGTAAGTTAGATAACCTTTCTCCATGAACACTTATTCAATTTATCGAAAGAGAAATGGGTACTAAAATGTGAGATGTTGGTCAAATTGAAGTATTAAGAGAATTCTCATTCATTAACGTTGCTGACGCTGATGCTGAATTAATACTATCAACTTTCAAACAAAAAAATTCTAGAAAACCTTTAATCGTTGAAGCTAAATCAAAAGATGGTGGTGGATGATCTAGAGGAGGATGAGATAGACCTTTCAGGGCTGGATCATCGAGAGGTTGAGATAGAGGTGGATTCAGAGGTGGATCATCAAGAGGTTGAGATAGAGGTGGCTCTAGAGGACCAAGAAGAGAAGATAAACCATATATTGGAGCATCTGCTAGAAATAAATAATATTTCTAAATATTCATACAACCAAAAGAGAGATAATTAAATTATCTCTCTTTTGGTTATTTTTTTATTTTGCAGATAATTGAGTATTTACAACACTTTTAATAAAGGCATATTTAGAGATTCTTTCTTTTTGAACTTCTACTGCAATTCTAGACATTTTTACCATTTCTATTTTTTTATCTAATAATTCATTCATTTTCATAAGAGTAGGGTAACTAACTTTTGATATTAATTTTTGCACAGCCTCTCTTTTAGTTTCGTATTTATTATAAACAGTATCATTTAAATAACTTGAACATTCTCATTTAAATAATATTGGATTATCTCAAGCTGAACAAGTATTACTAAATGTTTGTTTTATAGGGTAACACGGAGCCTTTACACATTGAACTTGTACTTCAGTACATACTGGAGCATATTCCATAGTACAGATTCTAGGTTCATTAACTATTGACCTAGTAGTTGTAGTCATAACTCCGTCACTGTGAGTATTTTGTTGTCATTCTATATATTGAGCAGACAGAGAATTTAATGACGATATAATAAGTAAAAAAACGAACATAAGTAAATTTTTCATAATTGTATTATTAATTTTAAGTATAAGTATTATATATAACGATAGAAAAAAGAAAAAGTGACAAATAAATACATAGAATCTAAATCTTAAGACAATAATTATTATAATAATATATAATGATTACTTATCATGTAATGTCTTGCTAGAGCTTTTTTTACTTTAATATACTAAAATATGAGTTTTTAACACAAGTTAAAATACTCTTTTTTTGTGTAAAACTCAAAAGTAACTATATATGCTTTCAAATAAAGTGGTTTTTAACAAGGTTTTAACTGTTTTCTAACTGTGAAAAAGTAGTGAAAACATTTGATTTTCGTGAGATTTTGTATACAAATAGTATACGGATATAGAGATATGTCTATCTAGTGAGAAATCGCTTAAAATAGGAAAAACCAACATGTTACTGTTGTTTTTTTATAAAAAAATACATACATTTTATATGTAAATATAATTAATATATAATACATTTTATATGTAAGTATCAATTAAAATATTTAAAATGGCTTACTTATGAGAATAGGTGTATTAGAACAAGTTAAGACATTTTTAAAAAATGCTAAAATAAATGATTCTTATGTTTATATTTCGAAAGAGATTAAGCTAACTATTAAGAATTATTTAATAAAAGAGAAAATGTTGTACTCCCCAATGAGAGGAATTTATATATTAAAGAAACATGATCAATTTAATTGAGATGTCTTAAGTAAATATAAATATGAAGTTATACAAAAGCTTTGATGAGTATTAACAGGAAAATTTGCTATAGCTCAGTACTTATGAGATATTTCTCAAATAAAATCTTTTAAAATAATTACAAAAAGTAAGAGTTTTAAAACAAATTTATGAGATAATATTTATATAGAATTCGTTGCAAGTAAAGTTCCAAGAATTATAAAAAAACTAAAAATTGAGAATAGTGAACTTCAAATAGAAGATGCTCTTTCTCTCTATATAAACAATTACAAAAATATTCCTGAAAATTCTGAATTTATCCGTTATTTAATGAACGTAGATATAGATCATCATATGGTTGAATATCTAATCAAAAATAAGTTTAAATTAAGTGGAATTTCTAAATTAGCTTTGTTATATAAACAAAATTGATTTACAGGAAAACACAAAACAATTATCAACACACTGCGTCAAGCAGGGAAACAAATCGACTATAGAAAAGCAAGAACACAAGTATCTAAAAACAAAACTCCAATATCTACATCTTATTCTGAAGATCTAGATAGCTTGATATAATTTGTAAAAACCTTAGTCGTATGCTCGAAAGGAACTCAATGAGGTCTACCAGAAAACAACCTTTCTGTTGGCAAGAAAAGAAAATAAACCGACTCCTAAGAAAAATTTATTCAGAAGATTCTGGTAAAAAATCAAAAATGTTATTACTGTATCAAACTCTTACAGAAATAGATAGTGATTTTAACGGAAAAGAAATATCATTCTTCACAAAAACAATTTCTACATATTCATGACTCTCTGTTAGATTCATTCCAAGTGCTCTGGAAGAATTTCAAGACTTGAAAATATTAAAAATAATAGAAAAAAAAGAAGCTGGTAAGTTCGCATGAAAGGACCTTATATTTACACCTGATGAAGTAATTGATCCAAGTGAAATAAATAAAGCTTATAAAATAGCTAAAAAAACCGATAGTCTATCACCGACATCTGGATTAGGTTCAACCGATAGTGCGTTAACTGCAAACGGTGAAAACGCATCCGATAATAATACTAACGTATCTTCAGCTCTAGGTGACTCTGCAAATGGTTCATCTACTGCTGTGCAAAATACACCATTAGAAGATATTATTTTAAAAGAAGATATTATTAATAGAAATAACAACAAACAAGAAGAGGCAAAAGTAGTGTTGTTGTTAGAGGGAGTATGATTTAATAACTCACTCGTTCATAAGTTTATAAAAAACTATTCTTTAAACAGAATCGAAGAAGTTATTAATCAACTTTCAAAAACTCAATCATCTACAAATCCAGCAGGGTTTGTTAGAAAAGCACTTGAAGAAGGATATGTATTTGATCTTACTAAAAAAGTAACAGCTGAGAAAAAGCAAATATCACAAAAACATAATTTCATTGTTGAGCAAAAACAAGCTGCTAAAAATCAATTAGAATCTTTTATATCGAATCAAGTAAATTCTTGGATAGAAGAAAATAAAAAATATTATCAAGAAATGCTTCAAGAAAAAACTCAAAAAATTCTTAATAAATCACCAACTATGAAAAACGTTGAAATACTTGCAAGAAGTATGACAAAAGCATTTATTAAAGAAAGCGTTTTAGGATTATAGAAAAATAAAAAATGTGAATTGAAATTGTTTGATATATTGCAGGGATAATATGAGTTACACAAGCTTTTCCTCAAATAATCAAAGTGTATAAAACAAAAAAAGCTCAAGATTTATCATATATTACTATTGTAATGGTGATAGTATGTACAGCACTTCGGTCAATATATTGATATAACATATCATCAGGACCAATATTATATCCAAATATATTATTAGGAATTTCTTACATATTCTTACTCAGTATTAAGTTGAGGTATGATAAGGAAGTAATAATTAAATAAAAAATTATGAAAGCAATTATTTTTGATATAGATGGTGTTGTTATTCAATCAGAATCTAGAAAGAGTGAAATTATAAAACAGGCTTTACAAAAATTCAATTTATATGATATACCTTGAGTTAAAGATATTCTAAAATTATGAATTAATAGAATATTAGTACTTGATAAAATTCATGAATTAATAAAATTTGATAAAGAAACTGTTTTAAAAAATATTAATAATGAATGTGCTATTCTTGAATCAAATTCTGTAGCAAATGAAAGTGTTATTAATTTTATAAAGAATAACAAAAAATATTATTTTTATACAAATACATCATTACCAATTGCAGGATTAAATAGGGTAATGAATTGATTATGACTTAAAGATTATTTTCAAGAATTATTAGCATTTGAAAACTGAAGTAAAATAGAGAATATAAACTATGTTATAAAAAAATATAACATTAAACCAGAAGATATTTTATTTATCGATGATAATATAAATCATATTAATAATGTAAAAGAAAGTTGAGTAAATACTTTACACTTTTCAGATTATAATATAGATATTGAAGAATATATAAATACATTAAATAACTAAAAAACCGAAGATTAATTCTTTGGCTTTTTTAGTGAAAAAATAATATTTGATTTATATAGATAATATTTTATAATAAATAAAATCAAAACAAAAAGGTTAATAATATTGAATAGGCAATCATGCATGGAGAAACTGGTGAAAGACTTATTAGATTTCAATATGAATATGACTTATAGGGTTCATATGATTATTCTGAATTTAATGATTTCACTCAAGAATTAATGAAGGAAAATATTGATTTACAAAAAGAACTATTAATGGTTTTTGAAAATTTAGTAGAAGGTAAAATTCACAGAATTATTAATATTCGACAAAACGTAGAAGATTTAATAACTTTATTACAAAGTGATCCAGAATTAATGCGAAGTTATTTTAAAAGAAAGTAATTATACAATATGGAGAATTTAATTTGAAACATTATTTGTTAAGTGATGATAAAAAAACAATTATTCATGAATTTGAATGCCCTATAGATATTTCAGGTATATATAATAGAATGTCTATTTCTCAAAAAATACTTAAGTCATTTAAAGACTTAGAAGAGGCTAATAAATTATCAAATGCTTATAATAGTTTATTTAAAGATGATAAGCCTGGAGCATTAGGTGATCATACAAATTATGAAATAATTAGTAGTCCAAGACTCTATGATATTGTTAACGCAGTACATAATGCATAGTTTGATTGCTATATTTAAAAAACCACTCAGCATAGCTGGTGGTTTTTTCTTTATTTTAAACTACAAGCTCAACCAGGACATGCTGGTCTGATAATTGGAGCTTTGATTATTTTTTTATCTATGAAGAAATAGTATATTTTACATCCTATACAGATTTCAGCACTTGATTCTAACCACATAAAGGTTAAACACGTTGCGCATAGCGAGAGGGGAAGTATTCACCTGATTTCGAAGAATATAGAGATAAGGAGAACTGATCAACTCATTATAATTCATAAACTCCATGCAAAACGTTTTTGTATAGCTCAAACATATTCAGGCTTTTGTTTTGAAACAAGGGATTTACCTATCAAAGATATAGGAGAGTATTTTGGACCCCACAAAAATTTTAATAAAAAATATAAAAAGAAAGTAGTTACAACTATTTGTAATATATCTTTTGAATATAGAATTTTTTATTCTTCAACTACGAATTCTATATTATTTGGAATACTTGAAATAGTTTTCATAAAAAATGGACGAGTTTCTATTTCTACATTACTTATTTTTGAATTATTTAAGAGAATTTTTTTAGCATCTTCTTTATCCATTCCAGCAATTGTATATTTCAGTTTTTCTACATAATTATTCTTTTTACTCAAGAAATTATGAGTGAAAGATGCTTGAATTTCAGCAGAAGCTTTAATTTTTAGAGGTTCTTCCTCTCTTAAAAGAACTAATGCTATTCTCATAGAAGATTTATCAACATACCTTAAATCTTCAACTTCATCTAATAAAGAATCTTTTATTGTTCATTTTAAATGATTGAGTACTTGTTCTGAATTATAAGTATAAGTTGTAATTTTAATAGTTCCATTGAGTTCAAAATTTTCCATTTTATCTCATATTTTTAGTTCTTCATCTCATGTTATTGATAAATTTGACCATTGAATAATATCGTTCACTTCTAATATATTATAAGCTACATCATTATTTTTATTATTTTCACGAATTTCATCTTTCGCTTGAGATAATGCATAATCTTGTAATTGTCATTCTAATATAATTTTTGCATTTTTTATATCATCTTCTCATAGTATTTTAGAAAAATTATTTGTTCATCAGTTAATTAGACCTGTGGTATAAGCAAATATTTTATCTTGATCTGATTTTAAACCAGGCAGCATTAATAATTGTCCAGTTGATGTATTTCATCTGGTTCAAATGAAATTTTCATCTTCATCATATAATTTTGCCTGTATGTTTATTGATTTTTCTCAGGCTATTAATTTTCCACTTCCGTCACTAAATGCTGCTGGAATATCTACAGATCATTGAGTGGTATAAATAATTCAAGCGTCTGATTGGAGTCTGGTATTTGCTCTGAGTCTTATTTTTTCAGGAAGTTCATTATAGAATGTAGCTTCTCAGTTTGCTCTTGTTACAGTAGATTCATCAATTCAACTTGTACCAAAGGTTTCATTTAAGTATACTAGTTTAGTTATTTGTTTTAGAGGTATAACACTTTTATCTTGAAAAATAGATTCTTCAGGTTTATATTCGAATGTCAGATTTTTTGCGGAAGTTCTAATTGTTATATCAGGAGTGATATGAACAGATGTTTTATTCACTGCAAAATAAAATACAAATAGAAATAATCCAATAGAAATTAAAAGTGTAACAAAAAATATTCAAATTTTAGTTTTTTGTTCTTTTTTATTTTGAAAATAAGGAGAATAAAGTTCTTCGAGTCTATTTTTTTTAAATAAACCTTTCACTTCTCTTCAATAATTTTTCACTAGAAATTTACAGTATTCAGAAAAACTATAATTATATTCAAGTAGATCGGTATGATTTATGAGTGTGTATTTGATTCATAATTTTCTCCCAATTTTTTTAGCAGTTATATCAGAGGTAATGATTATTAAATCCTTTTCTCATGCGTTTGTTTTGAGTATTCTCAATGAGGTATAATTATGTAAAAGAGGATGACCAAAAGGAAATTCTAATACAATTTCTTTTTCTTCAACGTGTTTTATTTTGATGATTACATCAATTATTGAATCTTCTTTACTAATTTTTATCATGATTTTTTATTGTAAGTGTTTTATGAGAAATAAATCTCTTTTTAAAAGAATATAAAAATTTAAGAAATTATCAAAGTTTTTCTTTACAAATAGATGACACTTGTTACACTAACTTATATTTGAAATACATATTTTTTCCACAAATTATGCAAGAAATACAAAAAGTTATAGACCTCATTGACTCAGCTATAAAAGAAGATGCAGATCATCTGATAACAGGATGAAATATTATAGCAGATGGATATTGCATTGAGGTTGATAAATATAGAGGTACAATCAAAACTTCAAACCAATGGTTAGTAGGTTATCAAGCTAAGTTAATTGAAGAAACTGGGATCACTACTTTGAAGATTAAGTTTACTTGAGCTTCAGGGTATTTTTTAGAGGTTCCAAAATCACAAACATCAAAAGTACCAGAATATTTTATACAAAGACAATCACTTGTAAACGCGAGTCGTTTTGTAACTCCTGAATTAAAAGAATTTGAAATAGGATTACTGGAAGCTCAATGAAATCTTGCGAGTTTAGAATATGATTTATTTTCAAAAGTAAGAGAAGAAATATTAGAAGAATTTAATACTATTAAAAAAATAAGTGAAAGTAGTGCAAATATTGATATATTATCAAACCTAGCATTTGTCGCATATGAAAATAATTATGTTCAACCAAAAATGGTAGAATCAGGAGAATTAAAAATATTAGGAGGAAGACATCCAGTTGTAGAAAAAATGGAAAAAAACTTCATTTCAAATGACTTAAACTTAAATAAAAAAGAGTATGTACATATCATCACATGACCAAATATGTGAGGGAAATCTACATTTCTTCGTCAAAATGCACTTATTATATTAATGGCACATATAGGTTCATTTGTTCCAGCTAGCGAAGCACAAATCCCATTAACTGATAGAATATTTTCAAGAGTTTGAGCCAGTGATAATCTATTTTTAGGACAATCTACTTTCATGGTAGAAATGCAAGAGGTAGCTAATATTCTCCATAATTCTACAGAAAAATCATTCGTAATAATTGATGAGGTTTGAAGAGGAACTTCAACATATGATGGGATGAGTCTTGCTTGGGCTATTCTCAAAGAAAACCACGATAAAATAAAAGCTCGTACACTTTTTGCTACCCATTATCACGAACTCATCGACGAATCAAAACAACTCTCATGAGTAAGAAACTTCTCAGTCGCAGTTGGAGAAAATGAAGAAAATCTCGTCTTCTTGAGAAAAATAATTCCAGGAGGAATCAAGAAATCATTCTGACTCGAAGTAGCAAGGATTGCAGGAGTATCAAACGGAGTAATATCTGAAGCAAAAAATATGCTCAGAAGTTTAGAAAAAACTCATCTTCAAACAGCCCAAATGAGCCTATGAGGACTCACGCAACCAGAAGTGCAAGTCGTAGAAAAAATAGTACAAAAGCAATCAGAAGTAGAAGAACTATTGAAACAAATAGATGTGAATAATCTTACACCAATGGAAGCGTTGAATAAATTGAATGAGTTGAAGAGTAATATTAAATAAAAAATTAATTATGAAAAATATATTTTCCGATGCAGAATTATCAGTTATTAGTTTATATTTAGAAAAGTGAATTTGTCCTTTGAAATTTGCGTATAAAACAGAAAAATGAGCTAATTCATGGGCTAAAATAGAAAAATTAAGAGCAGTAGATGGTTGAAATTTTGCTGAATATGAATTATTAATTAATAATGCAGAAATATATTTACAAGAATTGTGAAGTCCAAAAGAAATCGCAGTATTTGATTTTTGATCAGGAACAGGAGATACTACAAAATGATTACTTTTAAAAATGTTAGATTTAGGTATCAAAGTACATTATCATGCATTTGATATATCACCAGAAATTTTAAAATTATGTGAGTTGAATTTATGAAATTTATGAGAAAACTATACTTTTAATTCCACTATACTAGATTTTGAATCATCAAATTTAGTGAATATATTATCTGATATACGTGCAGAATATAATAATATACCAGTTATGGGGGGATTATTATGAAGTACAATTTGAAATTTTGATTCAATGGAAAAAATAATCACAAATATTACAGATGCATTTAGAATTGAAGATAAACTTGTTATTGGAATAGAAAAAGTAGATGTTTCAAATGATAGAAGAAAAGATGAAATTATCAATATTTATACTAATAATATAACAGCTGATTTAACATTTTCAACTTTAGAGTATTTTTGAGTAGAGAAGAATCAATGAGAATGGAAAGTTATTTTTAATAATAAACATACTACAATAGAGGTCTATTTTGAAATAAAAGAACAAATGACTATAAAAGTTTGAAATAAAAATATTTCATTTTCAGAAGGAGATAGAATTAAATTAGCACAATCAAAAAAATTAAACGAATCACAATTTTCTCAAATGTTTTTAGATTTAGATTTAAGAATTGCAAGTATGAGGACAAATACTAAAAATACATTTATAGAAATGATGTTATCACCGAAGAAATATTAAGAAAACTAATAATAATCCATCACCCTTCGGGAGCTTCCTTTGAGAAAGGAAGCCGAGCAAATAGAGTAAGAGTAAAATTTATATTCCTTCCTTTTGCAAAGGAAGGTGGCTGAAAGCCGGATGGATTTAAACCAGATAACACAATATTATGAAAACTCCAGAAATAATCACAGTTGCTGCTCGAAATTTACGAAAAAATATGACTCAATCTGAAAAATTATTATGGACTCAATTACGTTATGATAAACTCTGAATAAGATTTTATCGTCAAAAACCTATATATGTTTATACTGAAAATAGTTGATTGGATAGATTTGTTATTGCAGATTTTTATTCTGAGGAACTTAAATTAGTGATAGAGTTAGATTGATGAATACATTTAGAAAAAGTGGTTTTAGAGTTAGATAGAGAAAAAGAAAAATTATTAAAAAATAAATGAATGAATATAGTTCGTTTTAAAAATGAAGAAATTTTAGAAAATATATGAGAAGTTTTAGAAAAAATTAAATATTATTTAAAATAAATATTATGTCTATTCCAGCAAAATATTACATTTCATTAAAATGTTTCTTACATAATTCGAAGTGAGAAGTATTAATTTTAAAAACTCCTGATAATTCTAGTTTTTATGGAATGTATGATTTTCCAGGAGGGAGAATAGATGAAGATGAATTTGAAACTGATTATATAGATATATTAAAAAGAGAATTATTGGAAGAAGCTGGAATATCTAATATTGAAATAAAAAAGCAAATAGTAGCTATTGCTCGACATAAAGCAGAGGCTAAATTTAGTAGTAGATGAATTGATACATATTTGTATTATAATTTTTTCGAAGCATTCTTAGATTCAGACCAAAATATAAAAATCTCTCAGGAACATCAAGAATATTTGTGGGTAAAATTAGATGAAATAAAATTAGAAGAATATTTCTGTAGCTGATACTTAGAAGCTGCGAAGATGTATGTTAATAATAAAAAATAATGAAAAACAATAAAACAATAATCCTACATGATACTTTTCTTTATAAAGGAGGTTGAGAAAGATTGATACTAATGATGGGGAAGGCTCTGGGTGCTGATATCGCAACAGGTTTTTTCTCTAAATGAAGTTTTGATTTGAGAAAAGAAGGATTCACTGGAAAAATGATAGAAGTGAGTAGTGAAATATTCGCGAAAGGTTTTAGGCATTTAAAACTCAAATGGGCTTTTTTAACGAAGACAAAATTCTTAGAAAATTATGATACTGTAATATTCTCTGGAGACTGTATCAGTGCAGTGAGAAACTGTAGAACAGATACAAAAAAAATATTTTATTGTCATACTCCACCGAGATATTTATATGATTTGAAAGATATTTATCTTGCGAAAATACCTTGGTATATGCGTCCAGCATTTCAAGTATTATCATATATTTTCAAAAAAATGTATGAAAGAGATATTAAACAAATGGATTTAATTCTGACTAATTCTCAAAATACAAAAGATAGAATTAAAAAATTCTTAGATTTAGATTCACAAATACTATATCCACCAGTAAATCTAGAAGAATTTACTTGGAAATCACAATGAGATTATTATTTATCTTTTGCTCGTTTATCGGACGCAAAAAGAGTAGATAAAATTATTGAAGCATTTAAAGAACTGCCAAATAAAAAACTCGTTGTTATTTACTGAGAAAATGATCCTCAAAGAGAAAAAATATTTGAATTAGCTGATAATGCAGAAAATATTGAATTTAAAACTCTGCCAGGAAATGTATGATTTACTGATTATGTAGGGAATAGTATAGCTACTATTTATATCCCAATTGATGAAGACTTTGGAATGAGTCCAGTTGAATCAATGGCTGCGGGGAAACCAGTAATTGGTGTAAATGAAGGAGGATTAAAAGAAACTATTCTCGATAAAAAAACTTGAATATTAATATCTGACCAAGCTATTGTTTCAGATTTAAAACAAGCAATTATAGACTTATCTCCTGAAAAAGCTCTTGAAATGAGAGAATCATGTGAAAAAAGATCACAAGACTTTTCATTGGATAGTTTTTCGGAACAGTTAAAAAATCATGTAAAATAAAAAAGCTAAATATTTATTTAGCTTTTTTTAATAAAACAAATTACCAAAAAATGATATGAACTATATAATATAGCAAAAAAATAAACGCAGAAAAACCAGAAGAAATTAATTTCTTCTGGTTTTTCCTCGGAGGGTTAAGGCTTTTTATTTTTATTATTTTGAAATCTTATTATGCAAGTTCTTTCATTGCTTCTTCTTGAGTATCAAGAGTAGGAATAATAGTTGTAATACCAACAAGTTCTAAGATATCTTTTACTCCATCTGAACAGTTTGAAATACACATTTTTCCATCAGAATCTTCGATGTTTGAAAAAACATCTGCAATATAACCAATTGATTTAGAGTTGAGATACTTTAAACCTACTAGATTGAATAGAATTTGTTTTCCATCAAAATCACCGATTTGATCATAAATACTTTTAAATGTTTTATCAGCATTTGTTTCATCAAGTTCTCCAGTAAATTCGAAGATAAGAATATTGTTTTCTTCTTTTTTATTTACTTCTATTAAAGTTTCCATAAAATTAATTTATTAGTGCTAAACGTTGTATACAAGTATTATAGCGTACTTAAAAATAATAGGCAAATTTTAACCATACTTTTTTCTTGATATGAAACAAAAATATTCTTTAAATAATATTTCAGATATAAAAATACCGAATAAGAAGCCATTAATAGTATTTTTAAAATGAGACTTATGAGCATGAAAAACAACTCTTTCAAAACATATTTTACAAGATATTTTTTGAATAACTGATGAAATAACATCACCAACATATACGTATTATAATAAATATGGAGATAATTATCACTTTGATTTATATCGTATTTGAGATTATGATGAATTTTTTGCAATAGGGGGAGAGGATGTTTTAGATAATTTAGAGTGAGTAGCTTTGATAGAATGGCCTGAAAAAATTGAAAAATATTATAAACCAGATATAGAAATATATTTAAGGAAAACAGATATTGAAGATGAAAGAGAAATAGAAGTTATAAAAAAGACTAATTAATCAGTGTTTTTTTTGTATAGCTAAACTTTATTTATGATTTTTTTTTGATATAATAAAAATATAATAGTTCCCTAATGATTTATCCAAACCATGGCTAAAAAAATAGATGGAGGTTTTTTTACAATATTATTCATTGTTAGTGCTATATTATTATGATCTGTATTATGATACAGTTATATTATATGAAATTCTATTCAATCTCAATTATGAGTCGTTGAGAAAATTTACACGTGATTTTTTTCTTCAGTTGATACTTTATCATGAGAAAATAAAGAAATTAATTTTTGATTTAATCTTAATTCAAAAATTAATATAAAAGAAAAAAATATATCAATATTCGATGGGAATATTGATATAAAAAATGCTGAACTATATTCTAATTCAAGTTGATTAGAGCAAAGAATTTCAGCTGAAAAAATATGATTAAAAGTAAACAATAATTGAAAAATAGATAATCATAATATTCAACAATTAGATATTATTTCAGAAAATCAAAATATTTATATTTCTGCTAGTGAATGATTAAATAAATTTTTTAAATATCTATCAGGGTGAAAAAATATTCAATATAATGAATTAGTAAAAAAAATAACTCAAGTAAATAGAAAATGAAGTTATGCTCATATAGATAATTCACAACCTATTCAAGAATCACTACCAGGTTTAAAGTCGAACCATTTAGTAAATAAATTACTCACAGCAATTATTACTAGTAACCCAAGTGAGTATTTTGAACAAGAAAAGTTATGAAATTTATTAAAACAAAAATTATATAATGATGATTGGATTAAATATCTCTTTATAGAAAATGAAAAATTATCAGAAGAGAAAAAACAGTTCTTCTTAGTAAATCCAAAAATATGTAAAGAGATAAGTCCATTTATAGAAAATATTAATATATCAGGATCAGGAATAATAAAAAGTAATATAAATACTTATAATAATTGTATAAAAACAATTGAAGATATTAATCCATTTATAGGATTAGTTTCTCAAATTTATAAATTTGGAGATATAGATAATGGTAATTATGACTTTTTTATATCTCAAGGGACTCAAATTAATATTAGATTAACATATTTAAATCACATATTACAAAGATGGAATGTGCATATTCAAAATCCTGAAAACACATTAAATCTATCAATACTTTGAGATAAATTTGGTATAAAAGAAAGTCAATTTAATATTGATTACAAGAAAGGCTCATCAATCATTATATGAAATATAGTAAATGGGACTTGAAATATAGCCATAAAAATTGATAATAAAGATCAGCAAATATCAGGGAATATAATTTTTCAAAAATATCTACTATTAGATATGGATATTAAATGAAGAGGAGAAAGTGATGAATGAAATATGAGATTTTTCGCAAATTGAGATTATAAAACTTGAAAAATAGATTATTCTCTTATAAAAGAAAAAGAAACTATTAATGCTATAAAGTTTAAATATACGGACAAAAATTATAGTATAGATTATATCTCACCAAAATTAGATTTTAGTTCTCTGTATGTGACTGGGAAATTTATAATTGGTTTTGCAGAAAAATGAGAAAAAAAAGAGATAAAAAGAGAAGTGAAATATGTATATGATCAATGAGTTGTTAAATGACACTATAGAACACAAGAGTTTGAATGAAGCTTAGAATGAAAAATACTTTCTGGAAATGTATTTCAATTGGAATTAGCAATGGAAGAAAAAGAGCAAAATATAAATATAGTATTAAACTCAAAAGAAATATCACAATCAAAAATTGAATATTTAGCAGAATGAAAAATAGAAGAAGAAGTATTATTTACACTCACAGCTGAAAAAATATCAAAACCTAATAATACTCAAGTAAAAGCTCAGATAGAAATACCTAATGAAGAATTAGAGGTCATATTTGAATCAATATTAGAAAAACGAGAATTAAAAAATACTTATAAGTGAGTTCAGAATTATGAAACGCTAGAAATTTGATTAAATCAAATTATATCTATTCCAAATATATATCAAATATTACAAATTGGATGACCAGAACTTACATTTGCTTGAGCTAGTCTTACCTCAGTATTAGGAACAATGTCATATTTATCATTACAATCAAATTCTAGAGAAAAAAATAAAAGAAAAATTATATATGATATAGATACAATCAATAAAGCTATAGCACGAGCTGTAAATGAAGAAGATTTTAATCTAAAGACACTTATAAATACGGTTAATACAGATAACACAGATATAGGAATTAGAATAGGTTGAGATAAAATATATCCTTGAGATTCTTATATTGTTTGAAGTATTAATTATGAATTTCTTGCTCTAGATAAAGCAGTTATAGAAAATGAAAATGTTACTTATATGATTGCTGTATTAGAATTAGGAGAAAGAAAAAATTACCAAATTTTATGATATTTAGATGAGGGATGATCAAAGCAAAGAGTTATAACAGTTTGAAATTATATTCCAAGGGAATTTACTAGGTATAATTTTACGGTTATTATACCTGAAAATTTAGATGCGAATGAAAAACAAACGAGTCTTAAAATAGAATTGAAAGATGAACATGACTTAATTGTTTGAGATATAACAAATTTATGAAGAGTTTTAGATATTGATGGTAGAACATTATTTATTGAAAATGAAGTCAATCCAGATATTACTAAAGTATATTTACTATGAAATGATTCTCCTACATTATTTATTTATAAAAATAAAGTATTAGAAGATTCTGTAATTATCGAAAAAAAATAGAAAAACATATGTTTTTCTATTTTTTTATTCTTTCAATTATTACTCAAAATGTCTTTAATATGATTTTAAAATCTAGTAATACACTCCAATTTTCTATATAAAATATATCTAATCTAGTCTCTTTTTTAAAATCATTATTTTCTCTTCCATTTACTTGAGCCATTCATGTCAAACCAGGCTTAATAGTTAAGAGTCTTTTTTCTTCTAATTCATATTTTTCTACTTCTCTTGGTTGATGTGGACGAGGACCAACCAGGCTCATATTTCATAAAAAAATATTAAAAAATTGAGGTATTTCATCGAGGGAATATTTTTCAATAAAGCTTCAGATTTTGGTTTTCCTCGGGTCATTTTTAATCTTATAGAGAGGTCAATTGCGCGAACTCTGTTTTTTTATAAGTTCTTGTTCATATTTCAGGGCATTATCATTATTTTCTCAGATTCAATATGCATCTTTTACGCAATATTTCCATTTCATATAACGAAATTTATATAGATTGAATAATTTTCAATTTTCACCCACTCTTCTATTTTTAAATAAAAGAGGTCATTTAGGGTCTTCTATTTTGATTAATATTCAGATTATGAACATAAGAGGAAAGCATATTATTATACCAAACAAAGAAGTTATAATATCAAAAAATCTTTTTCAAATTTTTCACCAATTATTTAGAGATGTATTTTCTAATTCTATAACTGGAATATTATGTATCAAAGAAAGAGAAGTATTTGTTTTTGTTATATCAAATGAGTTCGTAATATAACGGTAACGTAAACCAAATATACGAGAAAGTTCCCAGAGTTGAAGTAGATCTTTTTTTGTATAGTCTGAATCTATATAAAGAACTTCATCACATTTATTTTTTTCTAATATTTTTTGTAATTTATCAATTGATCATCTATATTTATATGCAAAATCAGATATTTCTGTTGAATTTGTATATCAAATTATTTTATAAATATTTGCAGATTTTATATCATCTAAAATATTTTGTATTTTTTCTGTTTTTTTGTTATTAATCAAAAGGATTTGTCTTTTTGGTATAAGTCATTTTCTCAATAAATAATATTGTATATTATTTAAAATTATCCTTTCTAATATAATACCAATAGTTCATAACCCAAAAGCAAAAGCGATTATCAATCTTGGAATATCTGTATCATATACTATTCCTTTTCATAAGAATATAAATACAGAGAAAAATACAAATCAATAGAATCAATAACGTAATATTTCTAAAAATTCTTTAATTTTTGAACTAAATATTTGTAAAAAATATAATTTATGAAAACTAAAAGTAGTAATATAGATCAGTGCTCAAAATATCGCAAATCAAAATAAACTTATAGTATCAATTGTTTGAATGGGCAGTTGAACTCCAGGGATGAGATCAGTCATTAATCTAATCTCACGAGCAAGGAAAAAAGCACTAAATATTATTAAAAAATCTAGAGGAACTTTGAGTGATCAAAAAATGAGTTCGTGTTTTTTCATTAATTTCGTATAAAATAGGGATTATTTCTCTATTTATACAGTTTTTTATACAAAAATCAAGCAAGGAATTATCGAAGTGTGAAAAAACTTTACAAAAGCATTATTGACTGTACAATAAGGGAAAATTTATTCGTTATTAATAATATAATGTTATATATAATTTATTTGGTTTTATCTTGGTATATACTTGTATTTATATCTTATATTATTTCTAATAATTTAAGACGTAACACAATAGATATATTTAAAAATATATCTTTGTTATTTAAAAATTTCTTACACTGGAATTTATCAAAAATTAGTATCTGATTTTTTGGTTTCTTGATATCTCTGAGTATTATGATACCTTTTCTGCTTATTACATTTATTTTATTATTTGTATTTAATGTAGATTGGTATGCTTATACAGGACATTTATTAAATGGAACTCTCACAAATGATATGATTCTCCATAAAGATTTTTTCTTATGGGGATTCATGTGAATCATAAATATTATTATATTTTTCTTTGGTTGGAGTTATGCCAAAATCATGTATTTTGATATGAACTTAAAATATATTGATGATAAAAAACCAAAATATAATAAAATGAGATTTTTTCATGTTCCAATCATTTGGAATTATTATAAAATGTCTTGAATAATAGCTGGAATTTTATTGATACCAATAATCATAACTATTTTGATATTTACTTGATTTATTGTATGATTGTGAGGAATAAATGATGCAGGTGTAGCTTTTACTAACTGATGAATATTCATAGCTATTATATCATTTATTATATTTTGAATAGGAATTTTATCTTTTCTTTACTTATCATATCGTTTATATTTTTCATACATTATTTTTATAAGTAATTATGATGCAGAATATTTTGATTTTGCATCAATTAAATGTATAAAAAAATGATGGGAAATAACAAAATGATTTAAAAAATTAGTGAAATTAATAAATATTTTATCGATTTTTGTATTAGTGCTTTTACCGTTTAATTTAATAGAAGAATGATTAAATAAAACCTATAAAGATGTAAGAAATTATGAATTATTTACACAAGTTTGAGAATCAGATAAATTAAAATTACAAGAATCAGACCCTTATTATTATTGAGAATTATCTATAAAATATGGTCAAGTATCAAGTATGGATTTACAAAAAAATATTCAAATTTATTATTATTTAATAATATCTTTCAATATACTGTTATTTTTACTTATTTCAGGATTAGTAGAGATGATAATGGTTTCATTTTATAAAAGAGTATTAACACATAGATAGTATGAAAATATTGATATTTGGTGATGTGTATGGAAGAGTTTGAAGAAATGCATTAAAAAAAGAATTACCAAGACTAAAAGCAAAATTTAATCCCGATTTTACAGTAGTAAATGTGGAAAATATAACATCAGGAAGAGGTCCAATCGAAAAACATGTAAAAGAAGTTGAAAAACTTTGAATAGATGTAATGACAGGTTGAGATCATATTTTTGATAATCAAAAAAACATTGAAGAGTATCTTGAAAAACCAAATTCAAAACTTATTAGACCTGCTAATTTTATAGAACAAGATCATTATTACATTCCTGGAAAAGGGTATAAAATAGTTGAAAAAGACGGAAAAAAACTTCTGGTTATTCATCTGATGTGAACAGTTTTTATGAATTATTCAATGGAAAACCCATTTTTAAAAGCAGAAAAAATATTAGCTGAATTATGAACGGAGAATTTTGATGCAATAGTTATAGATTTTCATAAAGAAACTACATCAGAATGATATGGTTTAGCACACTTTCTTGATGGCCAGGTGAGTTTTGTATGTGGAACGCATACACATATTCAAACAAATGATGAACTCATACTTCCAGGAGGTACTGGACTTATTTCAGACGTATGAATGAATGGGCCACTCTATTCAGTTATCTGAGCAGATTTCAATAGTGTAAAAAGAAGATTTCTCACAGGAATAAATAAAGGAAAAATTGAACAACAACTCGATGAAAACTATGTAGTAAATGGGATTTGTGTAGAAATATGAGATGATAAAAAAGTAATCAATCTAGAAAAAATTAGAATCAGAGGGAAATTATAAAAAATCAAAGGTAATTGTCTTTGATTTTTTATTGAAAAAAAACAAAAAATACGTATATTTATATCAAATATTTGATCAATTGATACATGAAAAAAAGATTACTCCTTATTATTCTATTATTTACTTTTATTATCAGTATAACGACGTTTTATTTAACGTGGAATTATATTGATCCATATGAATTTCCGATTTTGGGGTTATTTTTACTAGGATTTACTTTTATTCTTTGATTATCATCATTATTTGCATTTGTTTTATATTTTTTCAAAAAAGTCTATTTCAGAGGAAAAGTATATGTTCAAAATGTATTAACAAGTTTTAGGCAATGAGTATTGATATCAATATTTATTATATTATTATTTTATTTCCAACATCTGTGAGCAAGTATTTATGTTGTGGCACTTCCTTTGGGAATAGGATTATTATTTCTAGAATTATTTTATCAAAATTTACAAAAATAATCATTAGTAAGTATTTATGCTGAAACAATCATTTTCATTTTTTATTATCTGTCTCACTCTATTTTGTTTTTATCAAGTAGAGGCTTTTACTGATGTTCAAACATGAAGGATATTAGACGCATTTAAAAATAGACAGCAAGAGTTGTTATTTGAAAATGATATATGAGAATTTGAGTCAGACGATTTTAAAATCTTTGATATTTCAAAAAAAATGAATATTTACTGAAATATTTCTGAAAAAATAAAGCAACAAAGAGATACAATAGAAGATAAAAGTATTTATGAATTATGAAAAATATTATCACTACAAGAGTCACTGGAGTTATTAAAAGATGATATTGAGCAATCTAGTGATAATGTGAATAAAATTAATGGAAAAGTAATAGAAATAAAAAATGACATAGAAATTAATCAAAAAACGCTGGGTTTAATTAGGAAAAATATTGAAGAAAATAGAAAAACTCTATTAAAGTATTTAGAGTATGTGTATAAAAAATCTAATAGTGTATATAATCAAGATAAATTTGATAATTTAAAATCAATTTTATTAAATAATGATGATATATCAGATATAATAAATGATTTATATTTTAAAAGTATTATTCAGGTTACTGGACAAGAATTGATTAGTAGTCATAAAAGATTAATTTCTCAATTATATATCAAAAAATTAGATTTAGAAAAGAGTGAAAAAGAATTAAAACAAATGAGAAAAATTGAAATTATTGATAGGAAAGTATTAAATGATAAAAAAGAGTTTAAAGCACGATTATTAAAGGTTTCAAAATGAAAACAAGCTCTTTATGAAAATTTTATTAATGATAAAATTAATGTAGAAAAAAAAGTAAAACTTCAAGCTTTTAAAGAAAAAATACGTTTTGAGAAAGTACAAAAAGATATATTAAAAAAATATAATTGTGAATTTGTAGATTTAGGAATCCAAGAGAATCAAACAATTAATCTTAGTCCTAAATGTAGCGAATTAAATAAAGTTTTATATTCGGAACAAAGGTTGCAAGATTCTAAGCATTATGCACAAAATTTCCTTGATTGGCCGATATCACCAAAGTTATGAATTAGTTCATTCTTTAGAGGGGATAATTATAGACATTTATTTGGGTCAGATCATGACGCTATTGATATAGTTGCAAATCAATGAACAATTATAACAGCTCCAGCAGATGGGTATGTTATATATTTAAATGAACCAAAGGTATGAGAGTATGCATTCTTAGCATTAAAACATGCAGATGGATATATTACAGTATATGGACATTTAAATGAGATAAATGTGCAAGAATTTGATTATGTACGTAGAGGGCAATCTTTTGCAAAAACTTGATGAGCATATGGAACAAAATGAGCATGACTTATAACTACAGGACCCCATCTTCATTTTGAAGTTTTTAAAAATGAAGAACCTTTAGATCCTTTGAATTCATTGGATTTATCATATGTAAATTTTAGCAATTTATTAGATAAATATCAATACAAATTTGAAGAAGATTTTAGAGTTAGAAAATGATATGACTATGCTAAAGCTAAAAAATCAGGTAGGGTTTTTAATCTCAATTGATCAACTGAGATTGAGAGGCAAAAAGATTTAATTGAGAGATACACTCATCCAGATTTTAGAAATTGGGAAATGTGGATAGAGGAATCATTGAACTGAAACATTGATCCAACATTTACAATGTGTGTTTGATTAGCTGAAACAGGTTTATGAAGAAATTCATTAACAAAAAACAATGTATGAAATATTTGAAATAATGATAGATGAGATAAAAGAGTTATAGATACTCCAAGGCTTTGAGTTATTGCTATGATAAAAACATTTAATAATAGGTATTTAGGACATCACACTGAAGTACAACAATTAAGTCGTTATTGAAATAAGGAGGGGACAATTTATGCTTCAGATCCAATTCATTGGCATAGTAATGTTACAAAATGTATGAGTAGTATAAAAGGGTATTATATACCAGATAATTATAATTTCCGTTTAGTGAAATAAAATTATAAGATTTTTGCAATAAAAAAAGATATATGTTAGGATTATTATAACTTTATATATATCTTTTTTTTTATATGAAAAAAATTAAATTATTGTTCATTGTTTATATTGCATCGATATTTGTTTTTAGTAATGAATTATTTGCTGCTGTATCTGGAAATGGTTCGGGAGACTTATGATTAGAGCAAAGTAATATAATATTATCATTTTTTTCTGCTGATAATTTCATGAAATTATTTGCAGCTATTTTGGTTATTATATTAACTTTATTCTTTTCAAAATTATTAAGTAGTAAAATAGTTCATTATATAGAAAAAAATACTACAGAAGAATCAAGTAGGGAAGAATTAACTTGAGTGATTTCAAGAACAGTTAACGTAACAGTATTAATTATATGATTTTCAATTACATTAGGTATTCTGGGTATTGATATGTGAATATTTATGGGATGAATTTGATTCGGTATTGGTTTTACATTAAAAACATTTTTAACTAATTTTACCGCAGGTATTATGATGGTAACTCAAGGGTTTTATCATAATTGAGATGTTATTGAAGTTGATGGAAAAATGGGGAAAATTCGTAAAGTAAATGCATTATTTACATCTATTGAACAATTTAATTGAATAGTATTTTATATACCAAATATTACATTTATTGAAGAAAAAGTTACCAATTATCATACAAATGATAAAAGAAGAACAGAAATAGAAATATTGATAGATTATAATTCTGATATACTGAAATCTAAGCAAACAGTAATGATGGTCTTAGATCAATTCCCAGGTATATTACAAGCACCATGATCAGATGTTATAATTGATAAATTATGAGATAATGGTATCTTATTAATTGCTAGATATTGGATTCCCGTAAGTGATAATTATATCACAACGAAATCAGATGTCACTGAAACATTAAACTTAGCATTAAAAAAACAGTGAATTAATATTGCATATCCACACTTAACAGTGACTCATACAAACTTTGAAAAAACATTATCATAATAGATAATGTTTTTTTGTATATTAGTTTTGTTAAAAAGTTATATATCGCTTTATGTTAGATAAGGCTCTATTGTTATATGTTAAAATATATTGAAAAAATAACTAATTAATATAGGAAAAATCATTTGATTTTTATAGAAAAAAGTATATATTTTTTATAGTGAATATTTACTTATTTTAAAGCAAATTATTAAATGATTAATTTTGACAAAATTGTAAATAAATTGTTAAAAAAATGATGAAAAATACTTTGGAAAAAAGATATTTTTGAAATCGTTGATCCAGAATGTAAGCCCGAGTTTCAAAAAAAAGTAGATATGATTATTTATAGACTCAAAGCAGAGTGAATCATTATCCCACTTAAATCTTGAGTATACCTTATTCCTAGACAACTAGACTTTTGAATGAATGAAGTTGATTTGATGGAAAAATATTTTTTACAATTATTGAAAAAATATATTACATACCATGTTTGAAATCAATATTTATTATGAGGAGTTAAGGCTTTAGAAATACATATGAAAAACTACTCTATTCCAGAGAAGATTATTGTGATAACAAGAAAATTAGAAAAGAAAATTCAAGTATGAAATTATGAAATAATTTTTAAAACAGTTTCATGAAAATATCAATGAAAAAAAGTTAATATGTTTTCTAAATTATATGAAAACACTACAAAAAAGACAGTAGAAGAAGTTGAATTAAAAATAACGTCTATTGAGCATGCTTTACTTGAAACAGCTCTTATGCAGGAAAATTACGCAGGAGTATCTATTGAAATATTAACAAAGGCAATTAAAAAATATGGAAGTATTTTTAATAATGAAATATTCGAAGATCTCTGAAAATATAAATATATTATGAGCTTTAATAGACTTAAAGAAATTTCTAAACCATTAGATAAGGAATTATCTCAACTATGTCTCAATATTATTAAAAAGAATTGATGATTGTTTATAGGAGAAGGCTTAAGGGGATTTTAAAAAATTATTAATTATCATATAAATATGAAAACATTAGGAATTAATGATATTCTTGAAACAAAAAGATTTATTATGAAAATACCCGAAGAAGTTGATGCTGAATATATTTGGGGCTTGATTAATGAAGATACTACACAATATATGATAAAGAAACATGAAAATGTATTGGTAGATGTTAAATTAATAACATTAAAGAAAATATTCCTTGATTTGAACTTTGATACTGGATTTCTTCACAATATTATTGAAAATGAATTATGCCAGAATGTGTAAAAAGATATTTACAATTTGCATTTGAAGAATCAGATTTTGTTAAAGGTGTAATCCGTTGCGATAGTGCAAATAAAAATTCAAAAAAAGTAGCATTAAAATATTGATTTATCTATGAATGAGAATTTAAAAACTATGAGCGTATAAAATGAAAATTAAGAGATACAAGTTTCTATTGAATAACATTAGATGAATACAAAAAAAAACACTAAAAATTAATTTTTAGTGTTTTTTATTTATTTCTAATTATGCTTTTTGTTTTTTCATAACGAATGCTCCTCAGATGAGTAATGATAATAGTAATAATATAATCATTTCAGGACCAGTTTGAACTTTTGTCATTTCTGACATTGGAACTTGAGGAATAGTTTCTCAGCTTGCTGTTTTAACTACAGCTTTTACTGCAAAGAAATCATGTTTAATTTCTTCTCCTGTAATGTCTAGTTCAAATCTAGGTTTTGTTACCGTTGTGATTATTTCAGATTCACCATTTTCAATTTGTTTGTATATTTCATAAGATTCAACATCTTCTACTGCATCCCAAGTAAGAACTGATTTAGATTTTAATTCAGTAACTTTTAGATTTTTAATACTGTAGTCTTTTTCTTTAACTACGATAGGTTCAATTCATCCAGCTTCTAAATCTACTTTAGGTTCTTCTTCTTTGAGAGGTATTACAACTTCTTTTTCATTAACTGTAATACTTCCTGCACCAAGTTCTTTAGTTTCTAATCCTAATTCATCTTTGAGGATAACATCAATTTTATATGTTTCAGCTTCAACTGGAGCATATACTTCAGTTGAATAGATTCATTCATCAGTTTCAGTTAATATATGAATAACATCATCTATTACTATGCTGACATCAGTAAGTTCTTTAGAAGCTATAACTTCTACTGTATACATTCATTCTGATTCAATTTCTTGAGGTTTTGTTTTAACACTTTTGAAGCTAGGAGCAATAGAGTCTACTTTTATATTGATTTTATTTGATTCTCAAACTCTATTCTCATCTGAATCTAGCACATAAGCTATTATTGAATTTTCTCAATTTTTCAAATTTATTATTTCTTGTTCAAAATCACCATTACTATTACTAATTATTTCAAATATAGATTCTTTATCTTCATTTAAGACAATTAAAATTTTATGATTTTTTTGAGTTTTTCATGATATTTTTATCATACTATCTCAAATAGTTAAACCATTTTCAGGAGAGAGTATTTCAATTGTTTTCTCTTCAGTAACGGTTTTTTTTGATACATTTACTTCTCATAAACCAATAATTGTTTCATCATCTAAATCATAGATATAGATATTTTGTAATCATTCTTGTGAAAAGCTAACTGCATTTTCAAACTTAACGATTCATTGATCTGAAGCCATAAAAACATATGTGTTTTGATCTAGAGCACTTGGTAATTCTGCGTCAGCATCTGATTCAGAAAAAATCAAGATAGTACCAGTATAGTCTTTCATAATGACATCATTTTTATCTGTGGCTTCAATCGTTAAATCGACAGATTCACCAGTATTTATTTGATCAGGAGTCATTGTTACATTAAAATGATCAATTCCAGCTGCAAATACGCTAGTTATAGAAAGAATTCACGAAGTGATTATTCCTATTAATAATTTTGAAGTAAATTTCATGGAGAAGAAGTTAGCGACTAAATATAAGACATATTACTAAAATATTCCCTTCATAAAAGTATAAATAACTATTTCATCTTTACAAAATACTTATTTATAGAATAATATTATTGTTTTCTTCTAATTGGCTTATTGAACTGATAAATGTTTGATAATATTTTATTTTTTTTGTGAGCATTTCTTTATGATTTTCATCAAGTTCACTCATTAAATCATCAATAAGTAAAATTGGTTTTTTTCATGTTTTTTTCTCAATAAATACTGTTTCCAGCATTTTTAACCATATTATTACACTTTTAGTTTCTCCACGAGAAGCAAAATCTATCATAGATACATTATCAACTAAAACATGGAAATCATCTACATGTGGTCAAATAGCAGTTTTGCATAATATAATATCTCTTTCAAAATTTTTATCTAAATATTGTTTTATATCTTGTGAAATACTATCAGGACTCACTTTTGTGTTATACTCTAATTTAATATTTTCTATCTTCCCATTAAAATACTCTCTAGCAGTATTTATATGTGATTGAAAATAATGAACAAGAGGGAATCTATAACTGTATATTTGTTCAGATACTCTAATAAATTGAGTATTCCAAAAATTTATATCATCTCTATGAGAATTTCATTCATTTATACTTTTTAATAATTTATTTCTCGAGATCACTATTTTTTTATAACTTTTTAGTAACTCTGAGTATTCATTAAAAGAATTAGAAAGAATATTATCTAAAAAATCTCTCCTCAAACTTGGAGATAAATAAAATAGGTTCATTCATTGGGGAGAAAAAATAACACATTTATATGTTATTTCTACAAATTTTTTCTTTGTAACGTTTTTAGAATTAATTATATATGATTTTTTCTTTTTTTCTTTATCAAAAGAAATTCCGACTGATCCAATTTGGTCATCGAGATACTCTATATAAAAGTTGTTTTGTCATTTTTCTACCAAGTTTTCTATATGAATATTACTCAGTGAATTATTTCATAATAAACTCAATGCTTCTAATATGTTTGTTTTTCATTTCCCATTTTCTCAAATTATGAAGTTTTTTTCAGATAGATCTGAAACACTTTTTTGATCAAAATTACGAAAATGGACAAGTTTTATATATGAAATCAAGATATCTTAGATATGCAATAAAAATTATTTCATTATGTTAGAAACTGCTATTTGGTCAGCAACTATCTTTTGAGAAGAACAGTTTAATAAGTCTTTTTTAGTTGTTTCTTTCCCCGTCTCTACATCTGCTCTGAGATCATTTTCTTGGTTTACAACCGATACTGTTGGTTTTACTCATTGAGTATCAACTTCATTTAATAAATCTATATATCAGATTATATTATTTACATCTTCTACAAGTTTTGGATCATTATTTTTAATTTTTGTTAAATCATGTGATAATTTTTTAATTTGTTCTTGTGTTAGAGTCATTTTTTTGTATTATTATTGCAATTAAAGTTTTTGTTACTATATTTTTAAATTTAAAAAAATCAAGTATGGCATGGAAAGAAATCTTGAAAAGAGATATGTCAAATCCTCAAAAAAAATCTTTTTATAGATACAGATCTTCAAAACTCGTATTTGTATTAGGGGCATTTTTGTTTTTCTTAAATTTTTTCTTTTCAGGAGCAAATTTTTATCCAGATTTTTTTAGTGCAACTCTCCCATTTACTTATGTGAGTTTTTGTATAACACTGTACTTATTTATTTATAATTTCTTTATTTTTATAGTTTTTAGAAATAAATATTTTGTTGCAAAACTTCCAACTATGTTGATATGTATATGATTATTATTAATATCAGTTTTACCAGTGTTTATTAAAGGTTGAATTTTTTATTTTATAAGTAATTAATTATGTTTAAAAAAATATCAATTTTAATAATAAGTTTATTATTACTTACATCCTGTGGTTGAGATGATATTCTCTCTGAAACTTCATGATTAAAATGATATAATTGAGAATGATATTCTATATTTCTTCCAAGTAATTGGAATATAATGACAGATAAAAATAATATATTACCTGAACCCAGTGAATGAAAAATAGAATTATCTGCTCAAGCCTCAGAAACAAAATGAAGTTTTACAAATAATATTTTGATATTATCTGACACATTAAAAACATTTACTGATTCTTCAGTGTATTCAATGGCTAATAATGTATGAGCAAAGAGGGAGTATACAGAATATTTACAACTTGCTAATGAAGATTTTAAATTTTTAGACTGAACTAAATCTAAAATTTATACATTTGAGGCTAAATATAATTTAGAAACTCCTAAGTTAAAATTTCTACAGACAGCTTATGTATGTAACCCTAATAAAGGTTATTTTTTAACTATTGCCATATCACCATCAATTAAAGTAACAGACAAATACGAGACATTATTATCAACATTTTCATGTATAGAAGATGGAAATATTACAAATATATAAAAAAAGAAAATTTATTTGAAATTTTCTTTTTTTTGGTTATAGTTCCTCTACATTCACCGGTGCCTTGGTAGAGTGGTTATACAGCAGTCTGCAACACTGTTTACAGCGGTTCGAACCCGCTAGGCACCTCCAAATTGAAAATTAACAAAACTTACGAGTTTTAAGAAGGGACTTTCCGCAATGGAAAGCTCTTTTTTTGTGTTTAAAAAAAGTTCGACTCTTGTTTTTTTAAGGCAATTGGAAATATGTTCCTGTGAACCTTGTTTATGGCTTTCATAAAGGGAACAAGCGAGTTCGACACTTTCTAAAATATTCTTCTCATCTTTTCAGTTTTTATACTTAGATTTTTCTTCTTCTAAGTTTGAAATATCAAATACAATCTTATTCATTTTTTCTGAATATATGGTTTTATCTATTTCTCACTCTAATCTTAAGTCTAGAAGAGTTTGTTTCTTTTCTTCTAGTTTTTCAATTTTTTTATTAATAGCATTCTTTTTAAGTTCGATATCTGGCTTTAGTTGTTCTAATAATCTGAAAGCGAGTCTTTTGTTTAATGCTTTAAATGAATCATTCATTTTATATGGTTCTAGTTTTTCTCATATAGCCAAGAATAGTTTATTTTCGTTTATATTAACGTTCACAGAACTTTTTGTAGAACTCTTATAATATGTATGACCTTTTTGTTTATAAGCACTGAGGAACTTTCAAGAACTATCTTGTATTAATCATTTAAGAGGATAAACAATTCATGTAGATTTATGTTCATAGGTTCATTGATATAGTTCATTTGCTTCATTAAATAATGATTTTGAATTGAAGGTCTTATATTTTCATTTATAATATTCTCAGTTAAATTTAACTAATCATATATAAAATTTATTTCCTAGCATTTTTTCAAGAGTAGTAATAGGAAACGGTTTCCCGTTATCTCTTTTCATTCATTGTTCAAATAGTCTTCTTGATATAGTACTCATAGCCATTTTTTGCCTTCTATATTCAAATAACAGTTAAACCCATTCTGATTTAATAGGGTCTATTTCAACAGTTTTATCTAATCTATTATTTATAAATCAAAGTGGAGCTCTCTGACAGACTCAACCATTTTGAACCTTTTGTTTCATACCTCGTTTTATATCTTTCTGTAAATCCAAAATATACTGCGTAGACATTCAAAAATGCATTCCCATGATAAGAACGTTATCTCAAGTCTTAAAAACCTCTCACTCAGTGAAAATAGCCTGAATTATACCATTCTGAATACTCCATTTGATAGTTCATTCATCTACAGGGTTTCTAGCAATTCTGTTTAATTTCCAAGTGATAATACAATCAGCTTTTCCAGCACTAAACAAAGACATCATCTCATTAAATAATGGTCTTCCAGGTTCTTTTGCTGATTTAGTCTCTTTAAAAACCTGAATCACTTCAAGCCCTTCTCTACGAGCGATTCTTCTCGCTTCGTCTTCCTGTGCACTAATAGAAAGTTGTTGCCTATCACTCCTATCAGTTGATTTTCTACAGTATATTATTGCTTTCATACTTTATTTAATTGTCTAAATTTAAAATTTTTGCTATCTAGTATTAATTCTCATCCTGTATCATATAGCCATTTATTTATATTAGTTAGTAATTCAAATATTATATTTGAATAAATATCCATATATATATCATTTACCTTGTAATATTCTAAGCAATTGGAGATATTATATTTTGCTATGTCTCAAAAATCACTAACAATATACTTATCATCTTTTAAGATTTTTAACAATAAATATCTTTCTAAATATTCTTTATTATATTGGCTTACTTCAGAAGAACTTTTTAATATATAATCTTTAGTAGATTTATTAATTTTTATATATAATTCTTGTTCTTTTTGTATATTTTCAAGCTCTCTTATTTTTTTGAGAATTAATATTATTGATATTATTTTATCAT
>JAWUYB010000040.1:0-7229 GCA_034111025.1 Candidatus Altimarinota bacterium
TTATCTTTTTTAAAAACTCAAATAATTATTATAAAAATAATTATTATTAAAGTAAATGGATCTAGTAACGGTTGTAAATACTCTCACATTATATTATTTTTTATTAATAAAATTATTTTAAATTATTTAGTAAGTCATTCACTAAGTCTTCACTATTGCTGACTATTCTAAATTCCACTCTTCTTGATACTTTAGCATCAAGGTCATTATTTGAGTAATATATATATTCACCATTAGTATCTAAGTTTTTTCAATCACTCATCCCATTAGAAGTGAATAAAAATTTTAATTTATCTTTATCATCGATGTTTAAATTTTTATATGTATTATTACTAAATATATATTGTAACACCGAATTGGATCTTCATTGAGACAATGTCAAACAATACATATATTCTGATGATAAACATTTACCTGCATGTCATTCAACTCTAATTTCTTTTATCTTTCAATTATATTTTGAATTATTTATTATAGATATATATTGTGGAATAAAATCATTTAAAATACTCTTAAATCAATAAGGATTATTTTTATTATTGTCTGCAAATAAAACGTCTGGGTTAGTAAATTTTATAGATAAATCATTACTAATAGTCATTTCCAATTCTTTTTCTTTATCTTCAAATGATTTTTTTAAATCTTTATAAATTTCATCTTTTACGTTACTATATTCTATCAATATTTTATTCTTATTTTCTTCTTTTTCTTGTATTTCTGAAATAACTAAAATTGATATAAGTAAAAATACTAGCATTAATCATGTCATCATATCAGAAAGTGATATCCACTGAGATCAATTATTTCACATTTATTTATGTTAACAACTAAAAATAACCTCCATAGTTCCCTATGAAAGCCTCCTTTTTTCAAATTACCAACCTATTATACTCATGAGGTATTAACACAACATTAATTTTTGAGACTTTTTTCAAAAAAGTCTGATTGACAAATAAATAGATTGATATATATTGCTGTTGATTTATATAGAATAACAAAAAAGTGAGAGTTAAACTATGTTACCAGTAATATTCATATATTTGCTTGGCTGTGTTATGGTTGCTTTATTTTTTCTATATAGCAATAGAGATGACTATAGCCTGACTGGTGAAGACATCAAAATGCGAGATATAGTAATAAATACAATCGAAAACAAAGAGCAAGTAGCTAGAGTAAATATCACAGATAGAAAAGACAAATATAATTATACTATGCAAATAGAGGTAGTATTGAATAATGGTCTTTCTATATATATACAATGTGATAAAAATACAATGCTGATACACTGTGTGAGTTATATATTCTCTCCAAGTATATTGAGAGAACATTTAAATAATATCATTGCTAAACAAGCTGTATTAGAACTAAAAAAGTCCATTATTTAATGGCTTTTTTCTTTCTTAGATTTAATATCTATTACATATTCGTAATCTTTGGTTTTCATTACATATTCATTTCAAACCGTGAGGTCTTTTGCTACTTTCCCTTTTTCATCATAGACAAGACTAAATCATTTTGAAAGTATCTTATCTGGGTTATTTGCGAGAATATTATGATGGAGTATTTCTAAATTATTTGAAATAATTCTGAGATTGTAACTAATCTTTCTATCAATAGAGAACCTTTCGAGTTTTTGTTTATAAATTCTGATTTTGTTTGTAACTTGCAGTGGTAGATTCTTTGAAATAAACTTGAGTTCTTGTTTATATTTATCAGAAAAATCCTGTACACAATTATTAATATACTCAAAGTCTGAGTATAGATTATCTTGAAATTCTTGGTAGATATCTATCAAGATTTGTGCTGCTTCACTGGGAGTTTTACATGGATATTTACTCACCATATCTAAGATACTTTGATCAACAGTATGTCCAACGGCAGACATTACTGGGATTGGAAAATTACATACTTGTATACTTAAATCTAGATCATTTGCCCAATTCATTCATTCACTTCCTCATCCACCTCTCATAACTGCAACAAGATTGTATTTATCAGCATCTAGCTGTATTTTTTCTAACTGTTTGAGTACTTCCCCACTGGCTTTTTCACCATGTACGAGTGATTTAAAAACTGTTATTTTATAATTGAATCCACTCTGCTTAAGAATAGTCTCAAAATCTCTAAATCATTCACTTTTATCTCAAGTAATTACGGCAATATTATATTCAGGAAAACCTATGTTTTGAGATTGATTATTATAAAATAATCCAGTTTTTTTCAGTTCTTCTATATTTTCTTTCTTTTTTTGTTCTAATGCTCCTACAAAATAATCTGCATGAATTTTGAGAATATTGAGTGAGAAATTATATGTTTTATGAAAAGTTGGTCTGACATTGACTAATAATTTCTTTCATACTAATTCTTGGCTATCAGAAATATCAGCTTCCATTAAGAAACTTCTCATCACCTCAGAATTAAATATATTTGCACGTGTGGAATCTATTATCTTACCATTTTTAGTTTCTACTAAGTCTATATAATAGAACTGTCTATTACGCTTGATTGCCTTGATCTCTACCTCTATTAAGTAATCGTGGTAACCTATAATATCATCAAACTGACTTTTAATAATATCCAAAAATGTAGATAGACTCATTTTTTGAGTTTCCATTAGTCATTTTTGTTATCATCTAATTGTTTATCGAGTTTTTGTAATTTTGTATTACAAAAAGTATAGAGTTTTTTAGCTTCATCTTGCAATTTAATCAATTCATCTACATCTATAATTTCTTGTGCATCTAGTAACTCTGAAATTTCTGTTAATCTTTCGTAAGATTCTTTAAATGTTTTTGCCATGTTTTGTTTGTTAAGAGGATTTTTTTACTAGATTTATTTTATTTATAAATTCTAAATTTGGAAATTTTATTATTAATATTTTATCTTACTATAAAATATCTATGAAAATTGACTTTATATTAAAATAATGTATATTATTTTCGTTCAGATAATAAAAGCAGATAGAGGTAGTAAAATGGTTATAGCGAGTGTTGTATGTTTTATTGGAACTTTAATTGTAGGAGTATTTCTCTTTTATAAAAACAAAAAGTCTCAAAAATTATCAAAAGAAAATATTAAATTGCTATCAGCAATTCAACAAATAATAGAAAAAAATGATAATGTTAACTTACTGTCAGATTTTGGATATGAACATTATATTGTATTTACTGTAACAGTTGAATTACTCTGTAATAATAATAGCACAATCACCTTAGAATGTAGTGAAAAAACAATATTGATCTGTCGTGATCATATACATGAAAAATTCATATATAGTCCCTCTCAATTAGAGGATATTTTATGTAAAATCTAGTATAATGTAATCATAGAGTAGCTACTAATAAAACTGTTCATTAACAGTTTTATTTAATATCATCAAAATCCTATAATTATCAATCAACAATTTTCTTGATTGACGTATTTTTGTAGAAGGATATAATATATGTACTGAAATATTTATAGGGATATAATTATGCCAGTATGGATTATATGGTATTTAGTAGGAATGTTTGTAACTATCCTTCTATTTGTATATGAATTCAAGCGCACAGGTATGACTTTAAGTAATAAAAAAAAATCACAATATATTACTGCTAGTAATCCTATCAAACCTTGCTGTTTTAATAAAAAAAAATAGTGTTATGGTTACTTGAAATCATATATTTTATAAAAGACTTCTTCATATTATGAAGCGGTTTTTTTTATTTTTAGTCTTTTTTTAATAAATTATACACTTCTCAATAATTTTTAATATTTTTTACATTGAGTTCTTTCTTCCCACTTCAAAGAGTAAATATTCAAACATTTCAGTTCCCAAATATTTTATTAACAAATCATGTATCATTTTCAATAAAATTGAATCTGATATATGGAATTGAGAGTATTTTCTTATAAAATATTCCTGAAAAATATATGACCCTATCTTTTTGAAAACTATATTTCATTACTTTTACACTCCAAACAATTAATCCGATAATTGGTATAAGTATTAATGCAAGCACTCATAATACACTCAGTAGTTCTATTCTCAACACAGTTCAAGTTACTGCAAAAATTATAATGGATGAAATGAGAATAATTATAGCTACTACTACTCAAATCCAGAAAATAGAATTTTTAACAACAGGTTTAGAAAACAATACTTCTGAATTATCTAGTTCTTTATCTAAGTAAATTGAATCGAACAGATTTACCACTATATGTGATTGTATAATATAATTTATATTAATTGAATTTGATGTGAATATTTTTGTAATATGCATATCTTTGTTTCAATGTTTCTCTGCCATTTGTTCACCAGAAACATTCAGTGAAATATTTCATACAGTTGTTCAAATATTTTTCGTTGAATGAGTTGTCTTTATATGTCTAAATAAAGCATAATGTGTTTTTTGAATTATTATTCATTTCTTAGATTCAATGAAATGTTTATACAAATTGTTTGTATAAAATCTTTTTGAATAATAAAAAGTTAAATATAGATATTTTATTGCTATTATAGCTCATATTAAAATTGCTATTCCAAAGAATATAATATTGATAGTTCCCCCTATTATAGTTCCTATAAGAATCATAATCAATAAAATACTTGAGAAAACATGAGCTTTTACAAATTCTATAAGATTGAAGTTTGTAGGAATAGACTTAAGATCTTCTTTTTTATATATTCATACTTTTGATAATAATTTATTACATATATCAGAATTTTTCTTAATATTTTTAAATGTGATAGCTGATGATGAACCAATAGAATAAAATTGAACACTACATGTATTAAATAGTTTATCTATCAGTGACTCTGTTACTATTACTTTTGTTATTTTTTCTACAGAAAAAGAATTATGTTTATGTGAGAAGAAATCATAATTATATTCAATACTAGAATTTGATACTATAAATTTAGTACTAAATATTCAAATAGCTATTTTAACAATTGATGGTAAAACAACTATAAATATAACGAGTATTGCCTCCCCACCTATCAGTAAAGTTGGAATCAGAGCTATTACAGTAAAAATTACTGAAGCCATTGATTTAGCAATATCCATTTTATATTCACCTGTGAACTCTTTATCATACTCTAGTGGTTCTTCTATTTGATCTTTGAATCAGATAAGAGATTCTGATTTTACTTCTCAATCAATCATATCTTTTGTCCCCATGATAGTTTTATCCTTGAGATATTTGATTGATTCCATCATTTTTTGTCCCCCTAGCATGTTTTTAAATAAAACTTTATTATTGGCACCTTGAGAACTAATCACAAAGTCATGCAGTCCTAAAACCTTTGATAAGAAACTTTGCTCATTTTCAGTATCAGAAATATTTTCCATTGGGATGAAAGAATAATTTTTCGTTAAAAATCCTTCAGAATAATATATACTATCTGTAAATACTTCATATTTTCTTCTACTGAGATCCAAATATGAAAGAGTAAGTGCTACTCATGTAAATAATACATATATAAGGAATATAACTCCTCCTGATAATAATCATACATTTACATCTCCTTGTATTTCTTTTAATGCTTCAATAATTCCTATGAAAAAATAGACGATAACTATTCAGAATGATAATAACTTCCCTCAAATTTCTCAGAATACTCCCAGTGGATGAGGTTTTGCGGTTTGAACCAATTTATCTTTTTCTAAACTAAATCCATTTTTTTTCATTCTTATTTGTAACTCTTCATATACTTCTAGAGTATTTTCAATATGAATAAATTGTATTTTTGATGCACTCGAACCTGCTGTTTTTACATAGAGATTCCCTGTTCCGAATAATTTATTTTGAATAAACCCTAATCTAGATCTCACAAGTGTTATCTTATCTAGATTAACCTCTACTGTGTTATCAGAGATAATAGAACCAGTTTTGTAAATAAGTTTTCTATCTGTGAGTGTATAAAGTGACTTTTTATATACAACTGTTTGAAATCATAGAATAATAAAACCAAGTACAAAAAATATAAGACTTGCAATCGGAAATATTAATAAAGAAAACAGACCTAATATTACCATGAATACAAATCCTCAATTGAGTAATAAAAAACTTCTTTGATGTGGCTTTATAACTAAATCAGGAGATTTTTCTACCTGCTTCACTTCTACTGTTTTTACTACCTTTTCTTCTACCTCTTTTATAATAAATTCTTCACTACAGTTTCTACATTTTGCTTTTCTTCATAATAGTGCAAAATCTAATTCATATTTTTCTTCACAATGAGAACATTGACTCTTAATTTTCATAAAAAATAATTTATATATATATATATGAGTATACTAAAAATAGTTCACAAACACAAATAATTACTTATAATTATAAAATATGGAAAAAATAGAACTCCCAATATCCGAAGATAATATATCTCCTATGAAACCTGATTGGAAACGGTTATGAAGAATGTTATGAATTATTATAGCTATAATAATTATAGTACAACTACTACTGATGTTTGTAAGTAGTCTATTTATCTCTGCACTTACTCTTGAGGAAGAAAAAAAACTATTTTGAGATTTATTAAAAACCAAAGAGCAGTTTGATATGAAAAAACTCAAACATAGTTTTGAATCACCATATGATATTTATGTATTAGATGATGAATATGAAGCAAATGCTTATGCTCTTCCTGGTACAATGATATATGTTACCCGTCAGCTATTAGAAGAATTAAAATATGAAGAAGAACTCATATTTATTATTGGTCATGAAATAGCTCATATTAATAATAGAGATATCATAGAAATGTATTCTCATGATATACCTTTTCGTTTTACATTGGCCTCATTATGATTTGATAGTGTATTAGAATGAATTTCTTTTTCAAAAATCACATGAAATTATCTATCACAAGAAAAGGAAAAAAATGCAGACGAATGATGAATACAACTTATTAATTCACTCGAATTAAATCTAAATTGTTCTACTTGATTTTTTGAATGAGATAATATAATAAATCCAATATTTACAACTCTACTTTCTACGCATCCAAGTAGTGAATCAAGAATTGAAAATATAAAGAATAATGCTGAGTATAAAACTGAATGTACTCCATTAAAATACTACAATATATAAATAAAATAAAAAAACAGAATCATTGAACTGCCCCCTAAAAAGTAGAGTGGAAATAAAAAAGACACTCTACTTTTTTTGTATATTAAATATAATACTAAAAAGAAGTAGAATATATTAATATTAAAAATAAATAATCATGTCTAAAATAATATATA
>JAWUYB010000041.1:0-9379 GCA_034111025.1 Candidatus Altimarinota bacterium
ACCATTTGGTAAAACCATTATAGAACCAATCATGACTTTTTCACTTTCAAATTCTATTTCATAAGAATGTATAGCTGGATTTCTCTTTTTTTTAGAAGGAGTAATTTTATGATTAAGTTGTCATTCAAATATTACATCAGCAATTTTTATAGAAATTGTAATATTATGTTCATTGTCTATATCAATTTCTTCTATTATTATATCCTGATTATCTATATCTTTATTAATCATAGTAATCTTATCTATATCTCATTCTGTAGATTTATTTTGAAAAACTGACATTACTCAGTTATCTAATACAGCATTTATATTTTTAGCTGAAATTGATTTTGATAATGTTTTATCTTTATAAGTAGGTAAATATGTATATTCAATTACTTTATTAGTTAAGTTTTCATTTGATGAATTAGCTGTATTTTTTGTCATATATTTGATAACATTGTTAAAGTTAATGGATTATATTAAAGTATAGATATATGTCAAAATTATTATTTAATATACTTTTTGATAAATTAATAATAATATGTTATTATTTAATTAATAATTATAAAAAAAGGGATTATGTCAGAAATATGTGAAACAAATATGGTATCAGATTCTATAAAAGGATTAACAGATTTAATTTGATACGATAATTGAAAAAAATTAGAATATATTAGTAATTGAATACAAGTAGGCTTTACATTTTATAAAGATGGTGAAATAAAAATAGAATGAAACTGAAGTATTCAAAGATTGAAAGTTAATCTAACAAAATCAGATAAAAATAAAAATCCAAAAGACAATTTTAATAATACAATATCAACTGCATTAAATATTATTACAAATAATGATTCAAATAGAAAAAGGATATGAAGTGAAATAAATGAAATATATGATATATTAACTGGAAAAAAAGAAAAAGAAGAAAAAATAATAGAATGTAGTATAAATGAAAATTCAGATTTATTAGATGATATATTTGATGGATGAAAAATAATTAGAGATTTTATAGTCGGTATACTACAAGATATAATTTTTGAAATATTCTGAGATAATAAAGATATAATGAATATATCTTGAAACGACTTATTAATGAATAAAGAATTTAGAAAGAAAATTTATTCAATAACTCAAGAATTATGATGTAAACCTTTAGATTTATTAGTTGTAATGCATGCTGAATCAAAAATAAATCCGAGAGCAGTAAACAGAACTTCTAATGCAACAGCACTTATTCAATTTATGCCAAAGACAGCAAAATGATTATGAACATCAGTTCAAGAATTACTACAGATGTCACCAATTGATCAATTACAATATGTGAAAATATTCTTAGATCAGAATGATAGATGAAAAACACTTGATAATACTGAGAAATTATACGCTTCTGTTTTTTATCCAACTTACTTAAATCATATAGATAAAAATAAAAAATTTATTTTTTGATCAGAAAATAGTATGAATAGAGCTAGAATTGTAGCGAAACAAAATCCAGCTATTAGTAAACATAGTAGAAGAACTGATAAACTCATAGATTGATATGCATTTAGTAGATATGTGAAAGAAAAAAAACAAGATTTTAGAAATGCTTATAATATAGCGTAAAAACTATAGAAATATTTCTATAGTTATTTGTTATATAATACTTAATATGTTAATATTATATAAATATAATATATAATAAATTTATATGTATTCTAATGAACTAGAAATCTGAGATATATATAATTCTAATCAACAATCAGAATTATTACTAGAAGATAGAGCTCCTAAAGTTGAGGAGCTTATTTTTGATGTAAGTAAACATCTAGAAGATATTTTAGGTTTTACAGCATCAAGATTAAAAACTGAAAATGGAAAAGCATATACATTAACTGATATCAGAAATTTTAGATTACATAACATAAACGATGTAAAGTTATTATTTACTGAATGTTATTGAATTGATATAGAAACATCAGAAGGTATAGCTAAAGTAAATGAAACTTTTGAAAAGGCAAAAAATATATTCACAAATAGATATCATAAAATATTACCTCCTGGCATAAAAAATAAACAAATAAAAAATATAATAGATATTCAAAGAATCTTTCAAAATACTTGAAAATGAAAAAAATGAATAACATATTGTGCACTCGCAAAATTATTCAGAACACATATAACATTAACAAATGATACGAGACTGCAATATAAAAAACATATTCATAATGAAATAGTTTGAGATATATCAAATATGATATGAAATGCAGTTGAAGTAACATCAAATGAAATAGAATGATTTATTAAATCATGAGATGAAAATATACCCATTAGATTAACACATAGATACAAAGATAATGACTCAGTAGTATGAAAAGCAATATGAAATATAGCTTATGATACAGTAGATGACTATAGAGACATACATGGTTATACTTTTGAAGTAGAATCAAAAGAAGAAGAGGATTATATAACAGTTATGCATCAGGCATATTGAGCACTCAGTAAAAAAACTATTCACGAGGAAGAATGAGATATTATTATTAAAATTGAAAATAAATGACTCATTACAATGGTGACTTGAAATAAATGAGAATTATATTCTCCAGTATTAAATAAAATGTTTCAAGAAAATAAAATTTCTCAAGAATTTTATATAATTTGTAATAGATGATTTGTTAAATCTCATAAAGCGAGTGACAATAAAAAAACTAGTAAATTAAGTTGAGATAATTATAAAGATACAAAATTTAAAATTATGTATGAAACAGAAGACCCTACAAATAAGTGAGAAAAACTTCTATCAGGTACAGAAATAAAAATAGTAGAAAAATGAAATGACAATGAAAAAGGCCTTGCTTTTCATCCAATTTATTGATATGCAAAATTATTTAGAGAATTATCACGTTTAGTTTGATATATACGACATACAGATATAATACATTTTGTAAATGATTTCTTTAAGGAATTAGATAATAATCTAAAAATAAAGTGAGTGAAAAAATGAGAATTTATGCCTGATTTATTTCATGATTTACAAGTAAAATGATTTATAACTAATGACATAAAATATAGTCCTAATAATTTAAATATTGAAAAAAATATAAGAATCTGACTGTATAAATACTATGAAAGTTGATTATTAAAAGTAAAAGTAAGTAAATGATCAAAATCTCATTTTTATATACATCCAAGTTATAAAGACTTAGTTCCTGAAATTCAACCAGAATTAGAAAATGTAGAAGAAAAATAATAATCAAAATTACAACTTATGGATATACCAAAATTAGAAGATTCAGAATTAGAAATAAAATTTACTGATATAAAAATACAAGAAAATACTGAATTAGTAGAACTATTCAATAAAACTCATATAAATATTGAATGATTTATGCAAGAATTTAGAAAATGTTTAATAAATCAAAATTTTCACTGACTATTACAACATGCATATAATAATTTTGAACCCAGAAATCAATCTGACACATTTGGTGGCTTTGATGTATTATCAAGATTATTAAAAATGATTGATGTAAATATTTCTTGAGAAAATTTATTATCACAAGCAAAATCTTTAAAATTAAAAAAAGAGATGGATATGAGAGTACAAAAGTTAAATAAAGTTTTAGATTGAATTAATAATGTATAAAAAAAAACAATAATCGTCAGTTTATTGTTTTTTTTATTTAACTAGTTCTCATTTTAATACATACCTATCTAATTCAGTGATTTTTACATTTACTAAATCTCAAGGTTTATGTGAAATTAATTCATCTTTTATATATACTTCTTTAAAATTTCTTGTTCTTCAAAAAGAAAATGAATCTTTATTTCATGTAATCATGATTATTTCTTCTTTTCATAACATAAGTTTATTTCTTTTTAAAACACTTTCTAAAAGTACATCGTTAAGAATATGCCATCTTTCTGCTTTAACTTCATCAGGAACATCATCCGGTAGTATTTTTGATGCAATAGTACCTGGTCTTACAGAATAACGTGCAGTGAAAGAAAAATCAAAATTACATTCTTTGAATGCTTTTATTGTATTTTGGAACATTTCTTCTGTTTCTCAAGAATACCCTACAATTATATCAGTAGAAATAGAAAATGAAGAATCTTTAGATCTTAAATAATTAACCATATCTTTAAAAATTTGATAATTATGTCTTCTATTCATTCTCTTTAACATTTTATCATCTCCAGATTGTAATGCAAAATGAAGGTAATTACAGAGTGAATCTAACTCAAAATGTGCATCAAGTATATCTTGAGTCATATCATGAGGATTACTTGATGTAAAACGAATTCTTTCTATTCATTCTATTATATCTATATCTTCTAATAGTTTTCTAAATGGTGACTTCCCTACTCATTCATTCCATGCAGATTTTTCTTCATTCCATAGTTTCTTATTCGATTGTTTTCAATAAGAGTTAACATTTTGTCCTACAAGTGATATTTCAGTTGTTCCATTTTGAGCTAATTCTTTTATTTCAGAAATTATTTCGACATGGTCTCTTGAAATTTCTTTTCATCTTGTATATGGTACAATACAAAATGTACAATAATTATCACAACCTGTCTGAATTATAACTGAAGCTGATTTTGTACTCTCTCTGAGTTGTTTAGATTTTAAATAATCATCAAATTTATCATCTGATCAAATTCTCTTCCCAGTAATATGTGTTAATATAAAAGCTAAATATTTAACTTCCTCGATTCTAAAAGTAAAATCTAAAGGAGGTAAACGTGGAAATAACTTATCATCATTATTAAAAATTCATTCTTGTGATTCTATATATTCTATTACTTTTGCTTTGTTTCTTTTGTTTTCTTCTCATAAGTATTTTGCATTTACTCCAGTCTTCCTAACCATACAACCAGTTATACCAGTATAGATCATACGAGTATTTCAGGTTTCTTTTCTTTTTTCATTTTCTTTTCTTATTTCTTCACTCATTCAAAAAACTCTATCTTCTCACTTTTGCCTCACAGAACAAGTATTATAAATAACTAGATCCGAATCAATCCAATCATTTGTTTTCATTAAACCAGATTGTAGTAAAATCATATTTACTTTTTCACTATCAGCTTTATTCATTTCACAACCAAAAGTCTTTATATAGTATTTTTTCATATTATTATTCTTGAATTATTTTTTATGTAGTTATTTTATTGAAAAATAAGATTTGTAAACAAAAAAACTGAAGGAAACTTCAGTTTTAGTGTAAATCATTTTCTATTCTAGATTCTTCAGGTGTAACTTGATGCATATATTTACTTCAAATTCTTTTATCATAAGTTGTTTCAACTTCTCAAAGAATTGTATGAAATGCATATTGACCAATTCTCATACCTGCATAAAGTACAACTGCTACTTCATTAATATTTGTTATTTCAAGGGTAATAGTTCATTCAAAACCTGGATCTACAAATCATGCAGTAGAATGTATAATAATACCTAGTCTACCTATAGAACTTCTTCCTTCACATCTAGCAACCAAATCATAAGGTACTTTAATTTTCTCTAAAGTAACACCTAATACAAAATCACCTGGATGTATAACAAATTGTTCACCATTTTCAATGGTTAGAGTTTCAGTATGATCTGGTAATACTCAAATTTTTGAATCTATAACAGTTTGTCTTGATTTTCTATAAATTTTAAAAGTATTTCATAATCTAAAATCTAGACTAGCAGGTCATATTTGTTTCATTATGTCAAAATCTCCAAATGTGATCATTTTTATTTCACCTGATTCAATTCTTCTTTTTATTTCACTATCTGATAATATCATAATTTATTATATTAATTTTTAATTATTAAATTCACTGACGCTTCTTACATTTTCAATTACAGCTTGAGTATCTTCAATAATTTGTTTCGCTTCATCTATTTTTTTTCAAGTTTCATCTATAAATTCTTTAGCATCTTCATAAGATTCTTTTATATCTTCAATTTTTTGCTCTGCTCATGATAAAGTTTCTCTTAGTGAATCAACCTTGTTTTTTGTAGTTTGAACTCAATCTATAATATTACTTTTTAACTCTAGTGCTCAACTGAGTGTTGAATTATATTGTTTTTCTAGTTCTTCTTTTGATGTTATATCAGTAACTACCGTATCATATATTCATTTAATACTTGTTATATTTTTAGATAAATTTGGGAAACCTAATGCATTAGCAATACTATTTGCAATATTAGGAGTATTAAAAACAGCTAGTATAAAAAGTATAAATAACAAAATTCAAGACCAAAATATTTTTTTTAACATATTTGTAACTAAAAAATAAAACTATATTAGTAAAATATAGTTTTATTTTGATATTAATCAAGTTTATTTGTTTCATCTCATAGTAAATCCTCTACATTTAATTCTTCTTGTTTTAATTCAGAATTTAACTCTACTATTTCTTTATCTTTAATGGATTTAGCTACCTTTTTTTCTGCTTCAATTTTTAATGATTCTTCTGAATTACCATTAATAAATTCAGCTTTAATATTACCATTAATTTGACCTAATGTTTCTTTGATTTGTTGTAATTTTTCAGCCGTTAAATTTGAGTTTGTTAAATCTAATGACATCACTTCAGATTTTATCATAGAATGTTTACCACATTGAGGACATTCTATATCTATATTAATAGTTGTACCTGCCGCTCATATAACATCTACATTATTATCATTTACTTCATTTCCACATTCAGGACATTTATAAGTCTTTACTAGTGAATCTATCATTCATTTTAATGCTTTAAAATTCATATTAATTTATTATTAATTATCTATAATAAGTATAACATAGTAATTTTTTACTCACAAATATAATTAAATATTTATGTTGACGATATTTTTATATGTCTAATAAAAATATAATAATAATACCTTAATGAAACATTAATTATATATTATTTAATACATTATTAATTCTATGTAATGATTTTTCTCTTCATAGTAAGAAAATCATTTCTAATGTTCCTGGAGAAAATTCTTCTCAAGACAAAGCTAATCTTGCTGGCCATAAGACTTGTCAATTTTTCATTTCTGCAGCTTTTATTTCTTGAACAAAAACATCTTTTATTTCTTGAACTGTGTTTAAGTTATTGGAATTATCTAGTAATACTTTTTTTGTTAACTCTAATGATGCTTTTACTACTCACATATCAGTAATTTTCATTTTTTGATTAATAAATAGATCTTCAGAAGCTATTTTAGAATCATTATAGAAAAAAATAGTTAATTCTTTAAAATCATTGAATTTTTTCATTCTTGTTTTTAATTCATTGAGAATATTAATATTATATTCTTCTGGAAATTTTTCTAAAGTGTTATAAAAATCAATGTCATATTTTTTCAAATAAATTAATAATTTTTTATACACATCATTTATATCCATTGTTTTTAAATAATGAGCATTGAAAAAATTTAATCTTTCTATATCAAATATAGCTCATGATTTATTTACATGTTCTATATTAAATCTTTCTATTAATTCATCCATAGTAAAAAATTCTTCAGTAGTTTTTGGATTCCAACCAAGTAAAGCTATATAATTAATAATTGCTTCAACTAAGTAACCTTTTTCAAGAAATATTTCAGCAGAAACATCTCAAGTTCTTTTTGATAATTTTTTACCTCAAGTAGCAAGTAATAAAGGTAAATGTGAAAACGTAGGTGCTGTCCATCCAAATGCTTCATATAATAAAATATGTTTTGGTGCAGATGGAGTCCATTCGTTTCATCTAATAACATGAGTAACTCCCATTAAATGGTCATCAACTATATTAGCTAAGTGATATGTAGGAAAACCATCTGATTTTAATAAAATTTGTTCATCTATATCTTTTGTATCAACTTCCACTTTTCCTACAACCGTATCTATAAATCTAACTTTTTGACTTTCTGGTACTTTTAATCTCACTGTATAAGAAATACCTGATTCTAGTTTTTCTTTTAATTCATCATCAGATAAATATCTACAGTGTTTGTCATATTTAGTCGGAAGACCAAGTTCAGTTTGTTCATCTCTTAATTCAGTGAGTCTTTGAGAGCTACAAAAACAATAGTAGGCTTTATCATTTTCTAATAATTGATCAATATGTTTTTTATAAATATCTAATCTTTCAGATTGATAATATGGTCAAACATTTCATTTTTTATTTGGTCCTTCATCAGGTTCTAATCACATAGAAGTTAGTACGTCTATCATATTTTCAACACTTCCATCTACAAGTCTCGTTCTATCAGTATCTTCTACTCTGAGTAAAAATCTCCCTTCTTGTTGTTTAGCATACAAAAAGTTATATAAAACTGTTCTTAAGCTCCCAATATGTAAATATCCAGTTGGACTCGGTGCAAACCTAGTTACTACGCTCATTGATTATTATATTTTGAAATAAATTTAATTTGTTTTTTTGTGATAGTATTTTATTCAGAGATTATCTTTTGTAAAGGAAAAATACCGCAAATAATGCGATATTTTTATTAACGTATGATAAATCTTGCTGATTTTTCACCTCAATCATGTGCTCATGAATTATTTGATGATTGGTTATTGCAACTATGTTTCATATAACGTCAATTGTTTCACCAATGTCAACCTGATTCATTTCATAGTGCTGCTAGCCATATTGTTTCAGTATCGGTTCACTCATTAGAATCAGTTAAATATCACAATTCACATGCATTTTGATATTCTCATATTCAATTTCATATGACTGGATCACAACTACCTGTTGAACATCCTCACGTATTACCTTGTGAAATATATGTAAAGTAGTTTTTTATATTATATTAATCAAAATCAACTCATGATGAATCTCATCAAGAAGTAGATGATCCCCATGTTACAACTGTACCATCGCTCTTGAGGGCTGCATAACTACTACCATTAGAAGTTATACTCTCTACATTGACTAAATCTCAACTCACCGTTGATGAATCTCATCATTCATACGATGCTCACCATGTTACGACTGTACCATCGCTCTTGAGGGCTGCATAACTATATATATTAGAAGTTATACTCTCTACATTAACTAAATTTCAACTCACCGTTGATGAATCTCATCATTCAGCAGGATCTCACCATGTTACGACTGTAGCGTCAGTCTTGATGGCTGCATAACTACTCTCATTAGAAGTTATACTCTCTACATTAACTAAACCTCAACTCACCGTTGATGAATCTCATCAAGAATAAGCGCTTCACCATGTTACGACTGTACCATCGCTCTTGAGGGCTGCATAACTATATATATTAGAAGTTATACTCTCTACATTTACTAAATTTCAACTCACCGTTGATGAATCTCATCATTCAGCAGGATCTCACCATGTTACGACTGTACCGTCAGTCTTGAGGGCTGCATAACTAAAACCATTAGAAGTTATACACTCTACATTGACTAAATC
>JAWUYB010000042.1:0-45142 GCA_034111025.1 Candidatus Altimarinota bacterium
AGAAAATATAAATTATGATATGACATCATTTGCATTCATAAAATTTCATTTTCTTTTATAAGATGTCTGAGATATCATTTAGTAAAATTAGTACAGACTTTACAATCACAATCGCAATCAAGAGGTTCTTTATCTAATTCAAATTTTTTATTTGTTATTTTTAGATTACCTGTATGTGTGAAAGCAACTCAATGTCTACCTAAACGAGTAGGTAAAACACAATCAAACATATCAATTCATCTATCTATAGCTTCTATAAGATCTTCAGGAGTACCAACTCACATCAAATATCTCGGTTTATTTTCAGGTAATTTTGTTTTTAAAAGATCTAGAATTCTATACGTGTTTTTTTTACTTTCTCCAACTGATAAACCTCAAATTGCAACTCAGTGAGTATTGAGACTAGATATATATTCTGCAGATTGAGTTCTCAAATCTTCGTATGTAACTCATTGAATAATAGGGAATAGCGCTTGTGGATATTTTCCATCTTTTTCTCTGATTTTATTATTCTTTTCAACTTGATCCACACTTCTTTTAGCCCATCTATGTGTTCTATTCATAGCAGCTCTTGCATAATTCCAATCAGAGTTACCTGGTGCACATTCATCAAAAGCCATAATAATATCAGCTCAAATATTTGATTGAATATCCATTACCTTTTCAGGTGTAAACATATGTTTAGAGCCATCAATAAAACTTTTAAATTCTACTCAATTTTCTGTTATTTTTACTAGAGATTTTCATTCTCTTGTTTGTCATAAAGAAAAAACTTGAAATCATCCACTATCAGTGAGAATAGGTTTATGATAATTCATCATTTTATGGGTCCCTCAAAAATGTGCAACTATATCATCACCAGGTCTTAAGTATAAATGATAAGTATTATTTAATATAATTTGGGCTCACATTTCATCAAGATCTTCATTTGTTATTCATTTTACAGTAGCTTTTGTTCCTACAGGCATAAAAATAGGAGTTTCTATTTTCCCATGAGGTGTCTCAAAAGTTCAAGCTCTTGCAAATCAATCAGTATTATGTAATTCAAAATCGAACATAATTTTATATATATTTAAATGTAAATCTGGAGTGATTGTATGATTTTTTTTAAAAAAATCAATGCAAAGAAAAAAGACCAATTGGTCTTTTATATATCTCCATTTTCAAGTTCTTGAATCATTTTTTCAAGTTCAGACATATTTTTTTCTTTTTGTATATTTCTTTCTCATCTTTGAGTTTTTGTGAAATACTTATGTTCTGCTAAAAAATCGATAACTCAATGTTTCCAATCAGGATCTAATAGCTTAATATTTTTTATAGCTTCTTGTTCTTTTTGTATATTATCCATCTTATCAAAGAAATCTTCTCTTCAAAAATTATCTAAATCAGAATCAATTATGATTTGTTCATATATATTCTTTGGATTTTTATAACTTGGAGCTGTTGCTAGAATAATTTCTTCTATAAGTTGTATTTTATCCCTATCATACAACATACTTTTTAAGTAATTTTGTGCTATTTTTGCTCATATAGGTTCATTGTTATCATATTGAATAACAAATCATGTATCATGAAATAGCCCAGCTAATGCTAGTACTTCAATATCACTATCATTTAGACCTTCTTCTTGAGCTAAATATACAGCTCTATCCATTACTTCAAGTGCATGAGAATATTGGTGGTAATAATGTTGTTCTAAAGGAACAAGTAATTGATTTACATATTCCTTTGCTCTTTTAATAACTTTATTATCAGTCGTCATCTTTCTAATTGTTAATTATTTTTATAATATCATTATACGCTATTAGAATACTTAATGCAATTAATAGGATAAAAAATCAGAAATGTATTATGTTTTCAAGCTGAGCATTAATTGCAGATCTTCAAAAAATTTTTTTAATAAGTCAGTTAATAGTTATAAAAATAAATCTTCAACCATCTAGTGCTGGAATTGGAAGTAAATTAAATACTCATAAATTTATACTAATTATAGCAGTAATAATAAATAAAAATTTAACTCAAGCAGAAAGTGAATTTGTAATGAAATCTACTATTCAAATAGGTCAACTCATTTGTTGAATTGCTTCTGTTCTATCTTGAGGTTTTTCAGGATTAAATATTTTTTTTACTAACATTCATATTCATTTAAATGTAAGTAATGATTGATTATACGTTTCATTAAAACCGTATTTTACAGAATCAATAATTCAATATTTATATTCAAAATCTGGATTTATCTTAACATCTTCTCTTATATATGCTCAAATTTTTCAATTATCTGGAATAGTTCCTCAATGAAATGCTCATCCTGTTTTTTCTCAATCTGAATGAATAATTTCATTTATTAAAAAGGCAACGTTTTTTCATTTAAATTCTTCTAAGATATTTTGTAAATCACTTAAACTATTAATTTTATGTCATGTTTCTAATTCTCATCACTCACAAACAACATGGTCTAACATTTTGGATTCACAGGTATATATCTTATATAATATATCTCATGTATTTAGTTTTATTTCTTCTGAAAAGCTTCATTCAATAGGATTAATTATAATACCAGGATTTTTTATTAATAATCATGATTCAATTGCTTGTTGATAATTTGGAATAAGTTTTACGGGTAAGTTAGTTTCTATTTTCGTATTTACTCAAATCGGCTTTATTCAAATGAAAAATAAAACTGAAAATATTATTCAAGCAAGAATAAAATTCATAACAACTCAAGCAAGAATAATGATAGCTTGTTGCCAAGCAGGTTTATTTCCAAGATTATAATCTGCACTATTTTCTTGTAATAATTTTAGGATTTGCTGTTTATGTGTTTCTCAAACAAGATTTCACTCTTTATTATAAATATCCTTTTCTGCTGTAATATCTGATTCTAAATCTTTATTATTATAAAGATTTTTATCAGAATTATAAACGTAAAAAGTATTTGGAGCTTCTCATACTAATTTTACAAAACCTCATAAAGGAAGCCAATTTAGTGTATATTTCGTTCCTTTTTTATCTATGAATAAAGTACGCGCTTTTGGAGGAATTCATAGTCAAAATTCTTCTACTTTTACTCAGAAAAAACGTGCAGCTGAAAAATGTCATAACTCATGTAAAATCACTATTGCTGAAAAAATAAATATAGCTACAAAAATACCAATTATTATCATAAATTTTTTTATTAAAATACATTGAATCTATTCTATGAATATGATGTTTTTTGTAAAACTTTTTGATAATATTATTTTTTTGCAAATAGTATGAAAAACTGCTATAATATAAGAAATAATTTTTAAATAAGCTTTATGTCACCAAATACATGAGGAAAATGACCTAATGAAGGGAATGAAAAAAATGAAAATTCAGAGGTGTTAAAAAATAAAAAAAACCAAGAAGAAAATAAATTTATAAAAGAATTTATTGAAGAACAAAAAAGAGAAATAAGTAATTGAGATGATTATGCTTCTATTTTAGATGAATTATTTTTGAATGGAAAAATATCTTCTGATACAATGAAAAAATTAGAATTATTTAAGAAATCAAAAGAATCTAATACTTGAAGTTTAGATACTGATAAAAATAATACTTTTGAAAATATTAAAATTTCAGATGAGTTAAATAATGCTTTTAAAGTAAATGCTTTATGAGATTATATGAGACTTAAAAATAATAAACAAACAGTAAAAAATAATTTATCTAAAGAATTTGATTTTGAATTAGGTAAAATTGATGCTGATTTAAATAATCAAATTGATAATTTATGATTTAAATCATTAAGTAAACTAATATGATCTAAATCTAAAAGAAAAGAGTTTATTAATGCTACATTAAAAACTAAAGCACCTAAACAAAGAGAATTATTATTTCTATCTAATGCTAATATCCCAGATGCTATTAAGCAAAAAATGGAAGTTTTTAATGAACAAATAAATAAATATTGAATAGAAAACTTAGATAAAGAAACATTACATGAGATAGATCAATATAGAGAAGTAGAATCAATGTTATATGATTTAAATAATAAGTGATCAAACTTAAAAAATTTCACAGGATTTATTGATGCTTTAATATTAGCAATTTTTGATTTAGAATTATTATCAAAAAATGAAATTGATAATCTGATTGAGAATAATACACCTCACTTAACTGTAAGTGAAGCTAGAATAAAATGAATATTGTCAGATGCTGATATAAAGTGATTAAAAGAAGGATATTTAAATCTAGCTAAAGAAGATAAACTTCTACAAGAAATATTTTGAGAAAATATTGATGAAAACATAAAAAAAATCCCTAGTGATATATTTGATAATTTTATAATTCCTACTAATTTTTATACGAAAACTGACTTAAGAAAAAAAGAATACATCATGAAAATTTGATTCGAAGAATTTTGAGAAAAATTAATGAACGAATTAATAGATGTAGAAAAAATAACACAGATTTCTAAGAAAGAATTAGATGATAATATAGAAAAAGTAATCTCTAATAAATCTATAACAAATAGAGACAAATTTCAAGAATGAAATTTCTTAATTTGGAATAGAATAGACCCAAATACAAAAATAAATAGAGTCTGATATTATGCTGTGACTAAAATTGATGAAGAAAACAATAAAATAATTCTTACTGATAAAGGTTCACATAATAAATATAATGCTAATGAAAAATCTACACAAGAATTTAGCTTTAATGAATACATTGAATTCTTAAAAGAAATAGAAAAAAATAATAATAAATGAGTAAACAATCATTTAACTTTTATTGATGATGATACTAGAAAAAAAATGATTCGTGAAGGTTCTATTGAAGAAGATGAAACTACTTTTGAACTTAATTCTGGTATAAAAATTGATGAAAAACAAAAAATATATAGAAATAAAATAGAAAAACAACTGGAGTCTGAAAATAAAAACTCAGATGAAATACATGAATATATTACCACAAACGAAGAATATTTAAATCAAGTTAATAAAATAAAAAGAGTTAATCTCGAATATACAAAAGATAAAGTGGACTCTGCTGATCCAGACGGAAAAGAATATGGTTTTGATATTGGTACATCATTTATTACTGATTGAGAAGATGGATGTGTGTATACAATTACTAACATAAATATTCAAGGTATAATTGATTGAGAAGAAGAACCAGGTACTGTAGATATTATTCCTGAAAACAATTGAAAAAAACAAACTGTTGGATTTAAAGATTTCTATAAGACTTTTATTGATAAAAAATGTAAAAGAAAATCTAATGCAAAAACAGATATAGATGTCTATAATGATGTGAAATGAAAAGTAAAAGCATGGGAAAAATTTTCAATGAAAGACTGAAAAATTAAAAAAAATGAATCTGAAAATAATTATAATTATAATTATTTAGTATCTGAAAAATGAAAAGAATTTACAAAAGGATGTGATATGTTACAAATTCATGAATTTCAGTGAGATAAAGTAAGTATTTCTTTATGAAAGCTTGTTGAAAAAGATAAAAAAGATACTGAATCAGGAAAAGAAGAGACAATATATTCTATGTCAAGTGATACTTATACTATTACAGTTGGAGCATTAAATACATGGATTAAAAATGTAGATTTAGAACCTCATCACAAAGATGAAGCTAATGATATCAAAGAAGATGAAATAGAAACTCTAGATAGAAAATGAAAATTTACTAGTAGAATATTTGCTAGATACTCATTTTGAGAAATGATTGCATGATGAAAATTGTGGTTAGATACACTAGAGAGTTATTTAAAAGAATGAAATGAAGAACACTCAGCCAAATTAGCAGAAGGTTTTATGAAATGAGCTTTACCAAAAGAATTACAAGTTGCTTTCCAGTCGCGTTTAGAATGAGCAACAAGAAAAAGAATGGATGAACAAGTTGAAATGTTAAAGAATCTTGATTCTGGTCCTGCTACTGAAATGGTATATCAATGGTTAATAAATAAGGACACACCTGAATATAAAAAAGAAGCTGCTATGATTTTTATGGTAAAATGATATGGTACACTTTATACTAAAAAAGCACTATATAAACATAAATGAAAATTTTTATGGTATGAAGCTATGGGATGAGAAGTAAATGATGAACGTTATAAAAAAATGAAAGATAGAGCAGAAAAGGATGATGTCCCTTTTACTGAAGAAGCATTGTTATATGATTTAATAGCTGGTCAATGTAAATGATTTGGTAAACCTGCAAGAAGAGGACGTCTCTATAAAGAATTAGAGGCAATAATGTGAGGTTGAAAAACTGATGAAATAGAAAAATGAAAAAAAGATGCTGGTAAAAAAAGAAACTGTCAACCAAGAGTAGATTTTGCAATAGATGAATTAAAGTGAGGTTCTTACCCGAATGCTATGTGAGCGTTTGAACAAATTGTAAATAAATGAAATGGTTGAGATCTCACTCTTTTAAATAAAGTACCATTTGTTATGATATTTTCTTGAATTTCATATTCATTCGATCAAGACTTGATTGATCAATTTAAAAATAGTCCTGGGGCTGGTAGATTAGTTTTATCGACGTTTTTTGCATCAAAAGTATCTATGATGGATTTATACAGCAAGGTAGTTTTACAATTATCAAAAGATTTATTATGAGATGTAGCACATGCAAAAGCTAAAAAAATATTTGATAAACAAAAAGATTCTAGTTCTGAAATAGCTAAAATAGAAGCTGCTGATGATTTTTTTAAAGAATATTGAGATAAACTTACATCTGCTATGAACTTCCTTAATACAGGAAAGACATGAGAAAATTCAGAGGTAGAAAATTTCATCTTACTGAAAACTAGGGAAGAAAATAAAAATGAAGATTGATATGATGTTTATAAACAATATCAAGATGTATTTTTTGGAGTAACTCAGGCAGAGGCTAAATTTGATGTCCCTGACTATATGATGGATGCTCATTATAAATGATGAATGTCATGATTAAATATGTACAAGGTTTCTTCAGATGTATTAAAACTCAATGCTAGTAGTGCTTTTTCAAAATGAGAAGTAGCAACTATGTACTGGGAAGAAATTCAGGAATGAATAGAGGCAATTTGACAAAGAACATATAGTGAGAATGAAGAATCAAATAGAAATGATCAAGAATTTTTATTAGTTGATAAACTAAGACAATTATTAGCATGAATAGTTTTGAATCAATGATGAAACAAAAATCAATTTATGTGAATTATGAACTGACCAACTTCTGTATTTGGTGCTAAATTTAATAAATGGGGAATAAAAGCAGAGGATTTTATTGAAAACTGATTGACTTATGATCAAATATTAGATAAAAAAAATCCTATTTCTAATAAATTATTTAAAAAATATGCTGATAATATATTAGATGGTAAGAATAATTCAATGATTAAATTACAGGCTGTTACAGCAGAAGACGTAGCTGATGCATTGAAGAATGATGAGCAAGAACTAGATGAAGATGGATATCCTATAAATAATTAATAATAAAAAAAATCCCTTTCGGGATTTTTTTTATTTAACATTTTTCCAATTACTAAGTATAGTTATTAATTCTACTTTTTTTATATTATCAGATGCTTGATCTTTCCATTGAACTAAACTTGTAACTTTCATTTGTTGCTCATTTGATCATTGATCTCAACCAGTTATGCCATCTTCAATATAATTAACCTTTATTTCTCTTGTAAAAACTGGATTGAGAGGATTTAAATTATCTATTAATGCTCAACTTTGTGTATAAAAACCATCACTATCATATCAAACTATAAAAGCTCATCTGTATGTCGGATCTGAATATAATCATGTCGATTCTTGAGTTAGTTTCCATCTATAGTCAGTTGGGTCTTTTGAAATTGTAAAACTAGTATTATTAGGAATATCATATAAAGTTGAAATTTGATTATGACAATTTACATTATAATTAAAGGTATTCCAACAATTTTTATAATCTCAAGGTAAAACTTTCCAATTTGTATCTCTAATATTTGTCATAGCCTCAATTCATTCTTTTGCCATAGAAATAGCTTGGAGTTTAAATCAAGTACTGTCAGTTAATCTAATTGATTTTGAAAACATATCATAGGCTCAAGTTATAGCCATCATAACTATTAGTAATACAATCATAGCTTCTACAATTGATGTTGCGAGTATATTTTTTTTCATTAAAAATATTTAGATATCTAAATTCTGTATTTATAATAGGAAAAAATATTTATTTTACAATATATTTTACTTTACAAATAGGACTTTCTTTATACAATATCGCAGTAAAAATATAATTATATCAGAAAATAAAATATGAAATATTCAATTCATAATGAATCAAAAGTAAGAGAACTCTTGAAAGAAAATGGTTTTCCAGAGTTTCGTTATAAACAAATAGCAAATGCTATATATAAAAACTATATAAAAGACTTTCATGAAATGGGAACTATCCCTAAAAAAATGAGAGAAATGTTGGATCAAAATTTTTCATTTGAAACTTTATCAGTAGATACTCAAGTTACATCTGCGGATGGTCAAACTACTAAAATCCTTTTTAAAACTTCAAAATCGGAATTTATAGAAGCTGTAATAATGAGACATAAATCAGGGAGAAATACATTATGTATATCATGTCAGGTTGGTTGTCCTATGGCTTGTACTTTTTGTGCAACATGAAAATTAGGTTTATTAAGAAATCTTGAAGCATCTGAAATTATAGAACAAGTATTTTATGCAGCTGATTTATTAAACTCAGAAGATGATTTTTTAAGAAATATTGTATATATGTGAATGGGAGAACCTTTCTTGAATTATGATAATTTAAAAACTTCTATAAAATTTATTACTCATCAAGATAAAATTGCAATTGCAAATAGAAGAGTAACTGTTTCTACTTGTGGTATTGTTCCAGGTATTAATAAATTTACCAATGATTTTCCTCAAACATCACTTGCCGTTTCACTTCATGCACCAAATGATGAAGTTAGGTCTTCAATAATGCCAGTAGATCACACTTATCCTGTTAAGAAATTAATGGAATCATTAGATAATTATACTGATAAAACAAATAAAAGAATTTTTTACGAATATATCATGATTAATGGTATAAATGATCATATTAAATTAGCAGATGAACTGGGTCAATTATTAGAAGGGAAATTAGCACATGTTAATTTTATTCCTTATAATGCCTGAGAAGGTACAGGTTCAGACTGATATACTACTACTCCAAGATTTGTAATTGAAAAATTTCAAAAAATTCTTGAAAAATATTGAGTTGTTTCAACAATTCGTCATACTATGTGAGATGATATTGATGCAGCTTGTGGGCAATTAGCAAATAAGAAAGAAGGTGAAAGCTTAAGTTTAAAAGAAGAAAAATAATAATTAGAAATAATTATTATTTTTTATTTTATAGAAATAGAATTTAAAATTTACTTTTTGAATATTTTCTTATAATTTGTGTATATTTATGCGGATAAGCATAGTTTTAATTTTTGTATATATCTTATGAAAAACTTAATATTTAGATTATTTTTTATAATCTTATCGGGGGTATTGTTATTTTCTTATGTTTTTCCTTGGAGTAGTTATGGTATTGAAGTACCATTTACAGGGAATGATTATAAACTAGGGTTAGACCTTCAATGAGGTATAGAATTAGACTATAAAGTTGATCTTACTGAAGCTGAAAAAGAAGAAGATTACGATTCTGAAAGAAAAAAAGCAATTTTAGAAGGATTAAAATCTATTATTGATAAAAGAATTGAAACACTAAAAATTAATGATTCAGTAATCACTACAGCGAGTTATGCTTGAGAAGAACATATTATTGTTCAAATACCATTAAAATGAAACTCTTGATTTGAAAATAATGCAAATATAAAAAGAGCCAAAGAAGCAATTTGAAAAGTAGTTCAAATTGAATTCAAAGAACTTAGATGAGAAATTACAGAATATGATATAAAACAAAGATATGAAGTAGCTAAAATCATATTAGAAGAAGTTAAAAAGGAATGAAATGATTTTTGGGTTTCTGCTCAAAAATTTGAAATCACAAAAGAAAATGTAGAAATTGGTGAATCAGGATCAATTAAAAATATATTTAAAGTAGATGAGTTAAAAATTCAAGAAATAATTGAAACTGAAAATGGATATTTAATTCTATCTGAATTAGTTTGAGAAAAATATAAATATATATTCATATCAAATACTCCATCACAATGGAAACCAGCAGCAGATAAAGAATGAAGAATACTTAATGATAAGTATTTTGTAAATTCATCTGTACAAACTGATGAAACATGAAATAGTATGATTGAACTTGTATTTAATGATGATGGGGCTGATATTTTTTGAGAATTAACTACAAGGTTAATTAATCAACCCATTGCAATCTTTGTATGAGGTGAATTACTTACATCACCTACTGTACAAGCATCAATATTATCAGGTAAAGCTGTTATTACTTGATCGTATACACGTCAAGAAGCAAAAGAACTTTCAAATGATATTAATACATGAGTTGTTCCAGCTCCTATTATACTCACAAGTGAAAAAACGATAGATTCAAAAATAGGAGGTGAATCACTAGAAAAATTAGTAATTTCATGAGTAGCAGGTTTTGCGGTTATATTTTTATTTTTAATAGTAATATATAGATTGTGAGGTTTAATAGCTTCTATAGCATTATTACTTTATGTTTTGATAGTTTTATCTATTATTAAAACATTAGGTATTGTGTTAACTCTTGCTTCTATTGCTGGTTTAATATTATCTATTGGTATGGCTATTGATGCAAATATACTAATATTTGAAAGAATTAAAGTTGAAATTAAAAAAGGTAAAAAATTAAAAGACGCTACAGCTATTGGTTTCAAACAATCTTGGTCAGCTATCTGGGATTCAAACTTTACGGGTTTTATAGTTGCAATGATTCTATTTATATTCTGAGTTAATCTAATTAAAGGTTTTGGTTTAATGTTAGCTATTGGTATTATAGTATCACTATTCTCAGCTATGTGGATTAGTAGGGTATTACTAATACTTCTTGCTCAAGCAGTAAAAGATAAAACATATTTCTTAGGAATGAAAAAATAATTCACAAAAAAAATAATCTCATTTGAGATTATTTTTTTTGTTCTTGTTTCCATACTGTTTTAAATACTTTCCTAAGATTTTTTGCTAGTATAGGATTATAAACTTCATTCATATAGTGAGGTTTATTTCTAAGATATATATTTATTATATAATCTCATATAACCCATATTGTCCCATCAAAATCATTCATATTTTCTGAAAAAATTACTTCTCTTCTTTCAAATTTCTTTCAAATATTTTTTTCGACTTCAGAATTATCACTAAATAATTTTAAAAATATATTATTAGGTGATTCTTTCCAGATATAATCAATCCAATCTATGTATTCATATGGAAATAAATTATCTTGAAATCACCACCATGTTGAATCGAACTGTATTGAACTTTTATTCCATTTCTCAAAATTACTATAAAGGTATGCCTCAATATTATCATGTGTAATCGTTTTAACTTCAGGTATTTGTATTACACTATTATCTAATTTTTGTAAATCAGAGATTATTTCACTGACTATTTTTTCTTTTTTATCTAATTCTATTTTTTCTTTATATATTAAATTATTTAAATTTTCAGTAGGAAGACAGATTATTTCTTTTTTACCATCTCTTATTTCTTCAGAAATAAGGTTTTTTTCTATTAAGACCTTCAATAATGAATATACAGTTGTTCTATTTATCTTTGATAAATATGCAATTGTTGCAGGTAGTATATGTTTATATCTGTAGACTATTAAGTATATTTCGATTTCTTTTGGATTAAAACCTATTTTTTCTAATTTATTTTCTATCATATTTATATGTTGTTATAAAGTTATCAACAGTTTATTTTAGCTTTATATATATCTTAGTATTATATCTGCAAAGTTAATAATATACAAATATATTATCTTTACATATAATATATTTACTACTTAATTAATTTATATATAAATATATGAAAAAAATACTAACATGAATATTGATAATTTTAATTCTATTTTTAACCTTAAAATTATTTAATAACAATGCTACGGAAGTTAAGCAAAATTCTACTTCTATTTCTAAATATAGTTCTATTATAGAAAAGGGTAGTATAGAAGTAGGGTATATACCATATGATAAAAGTTTTATTTTAGATCCTAATACTTGAGAATATTCATGAATTTTTTATGAAGTTATGGAAGAAGTATGAAAAAGATTAGAACTGAAAGTAATATATAAGTATGAACTTTGATGGGGGGATATGATTACTGCACTTACAAATGATAAAATTGATATGATGGTAACATGAATCTGGCCAACGGCATCACGTTCTAAATATATTGAGTATATTAATCCGTTATATTACTCTCCAGTTTATGCTTATACTCGTAGTGATAATTATAGTTTTGATAATAATCTAGATAGTATCAATAAATCAAATGTGAGAATCTGAGTTATTGATTCAGAAATTACTAATGTTATAAGTGATAACGATTTTCCACTCGCAACTAAAATTTCTAGTTCTCAATTAACGAATATAGATCAATTAATGCTTGATATTATAGCAAAAAAAACAGATCTTACATTTTTAGAACCTTCTGTTGCTCAAAGTTTTATGAAAAATAATCCTTGAAAGATTAAAAAAATTGTATCAAATAAACCTTTAAGAAAATTTCAAAACTCTATGGTTGTAAAAAAATGAGAATTTTCATTAAAAACTATGATCGATAATACTATCATGGAAATGGAAAATGAATGATTTATAAAAAAAATAGTAGATAAATACGATAATAATCAATGATATTTTATTCAATAATATTTTAATATGTTTCAGTTTTTTATTAATAATTTTGAAGCTTTTTCTAGTGGAGCTATTACTACAATTATAATGTGTTTAGCTATATGGTTTATATGAATTATTTGATGAATATTTCTATGATATTTAGCTATTAACTATAAAAATATAAAAGTTATAGTTGATATATTTTATTGGATTTTTATATCTATTCCTGTAATAATAATACTATTTTGGGTACATTATCCATTGCAGATAATTCTAAATATTGAGATATATCCTATAGTAACAGTCATTATTACATTGAGTATTATTAATATATTAGCTATTTATAAAATAATAATTCATAAAATCATCTTTATAAAAAATAATTATTCATCATTATGAAAAATATTATGAATTAATCAAAAGGATATTATTTTTCAAATAGAAATACCATTATTATTTCGTAAAAGTATAGATCAAGTTTTATCATTTCAAGTGAATATATTACACATGTCATTATTCGCAAGTTTTATAGGAGTAAATGATATATTTAGAATTGCTCAACAATTGAATGCTTCAACTTATGCAACAGTAGAAATTTATACAATTATAGGGGTAATATTTTTTATTGTATCTATGTTAATGAATTTAGTTATTACTTATCTTAAAAATAAATTTAATTATGCTTATTCTTGATAATGTCTCTTTATCTCATGAAAAAAATAAAATATTAACAAATATTAATCTCTATTGCATGCAATGAATGATTACTATCTTACATTGATGTAATGGTTCTTGAAAATCTACTATTCTTAATGCTATTATTTGAAATCATGATATAGATTGATGAAAAATCATATATTGAGTTCATAGTAATTCATGAGATAAAAATTATTTTTGATATATGCCACAAAATAATTTATTATTTGAACATCTAAGTTGTTATGAAAATATTATTTTAACAATATCTGATTTAGATATAATTTGAATGCACTCAAAAATAAAAGAAATAATAGATAAATTTTCTCTTAATCATATTTTAAATAATTATCCTCATCAAATTTCATTATGACAAAAACAATTAATTTCATTTATTAGAGCTATTTTAATAGATTCTGAGTATATAATTTTAGATGAGCCTACATCTGCTTTAGAATATAAAAATATAGAAATAATGAAAGAAATATTACTCAATGAAAAAGAAAAAGGAAAGACTATTCTTATAATTTCTCATGATACTATTTTTTCACAAAATATATGAGATAAAAAATATAAAATAAATGAATGAAAAATAATAAAAAAATAATCTCAAATATATTTGAGATTATTTTTTTTGTTCTTGAAATTTTATATCGTATCTAAGATTATCTACATCTCATGCTCCGAGTATAATAAATACGGCATTTTCTTTATCTTCTTGATCTAGATGTGAGATTATTTTTTGAGTATATTTTAAATCAACTCAATGAATTTTATCGTCATGTTTAATGAAATCTAGAAATATTTGAACATTCATACTTTCAATATCTTCTTGAGTATCTCTCGATTCATATATATTTGGAACAATTAAAGTATCAGTATCTTTAAAACATGTTTTAAAGTCCTCTATTAATTCTATTGTTCTACTGTATTGATGAGGTTGAAATATAGTAATTATTTTTTTATCAGAATACTTATTTTTAATAGCATCAAGTGTGAGAGTTATTTCAGTTGGATGATGTGCGTAATCAGAGATAACTAAATTATTGTTTATAGTATTTCATAATAATTCCATTCTTCTCCATACTCATGTATATCACTCTAAACTTTTTATAATATTACTTTTTTTTATATTTAATATCTCTCATAAAGTATAAGCTAAATGAGAATCAAATAATATATGTCAACCAGGTACTTGAAGATTTAAATTGTCTATATTGTTATTCTGTCAATTATCGTAAATTCAATTATTGACAGATATGTAATTTATGTCTTGTCTAATATTTAATAATTTTAGACAATTTATATCTTGTCAATTATAGATTAAATATCATCCAGGTTTAATATTCTTTACTATGTCTACATAAGCTGATACATAATCATCAAGGTCTTTATAATAATCTAGATGATCTACTTCTATATTTGTAATAATTAAGAACTCTGGTTTATATTTAAGAAATGATCTTTTATATTCACAGGCTTCTATTGCAAAATAATCACTCTCAGAAAAATAAGTATTTTTTCAATCAAATTCTTTTAATAGTGTTCAAATTACTGCATTAATTCATAAAGTTGAATTTTTCATCATAATACTTACTAAACTTGTAGTTGTAGATTTACCATGTGTTCAAGCTACAGCTATGAGTCTTTTTTTATTAGCTATTTCAGCTAATGCCTCAGGGTATGTTTGAGTAAAAATATTTAATTCTCTTGCTTGTATTAATTCTTCTTGTGTATTTGGAATAGCTTCTGTATAAACTATTCTTTCGAAAGTATTATCTAATCTACTCTTATCTGCTCATATAATGATTTTGATTCATTCTGCTTGCAATGTCTCTATTAGTTCAGAATTACACGAATCACTCGCATATACTATATATCATGATTCATTATAGTATCTAGCAATTGCAGATACTCAGATTCATCATACTCAGATAACGTAGATTTTTTTATTATTCATATTTATTTTGAATTTATTTTAAAATTTTTCTTCTAATAAAACTTTAGTTTCTTTAAAAACTTCATTATCAAGATCTATGAGTTCTTCTTCTGTAAATTTTGATAAAACCCAATCACTTACTTCATATCTAGTGTCTTGTCAGATTCATATTTTCACTCTATTAAAATATTGTCCATATAATCTAATAATATCTTTAATTCAATTATGTCATCAAGCGCTTCATTTTTGTCTATATCTCAGTTTTCAAAATTCTAGACTCATATCATCATATAATACTATCCAATCTTGAATGTCTATTTTATAATAATCTGTAATTCTTTTAATTGATTCTCAACTTAAGTTCATAAAAGTTTGAGGTTTCAATAGAATACATTTTTCTCATTCGTATTGTCATGTAGAAATTTCTGCTTTCATTTTTGATTCAAATTGAAAAACTCAGAAATTATATTTATTTTTTATATAGTCTAAAAACAAAAATCAAGCATTATGTCTTGTGTATATATATTTATCTCATGGATTTCAAAGTCCTATTATCAACTTCATTCTTTATCTAATCTTAAATTGTATTAATTTTATTATATTTATTTTTTTATTTAAAGAAATCTTTTATACTAAGATACTGGAGGATAGTAATATTTTTTAAACTAAATCTATGGAGTTAGAAAAAGCTATGGAAATGTTGAATGATAAAAATAATAAATTAGATATATTAGAAATTCTAGGTATTACATTTAAAGAAGATTATTTAGAGGAAGCTTACTATACTGAAAAATTAAATAAATTACCTAAGTGAGAATATTTTTTATCAGATTTAGATGGAACATTCTTTCGTTGAGTTTTACAAAAAGAAGCAATTTCTCTTTTTGTTAAATATGTAAAAAAACAAAATATACTAGAATATGATTTATGAGAATATACTGAATTTATAAAAGATTTAAAGTATTTTGATATATTAGAAAAACAAGCATATAACAAAGAAGTACCATTTTTTGAATATTTACATGCAGGTATTTATTTACTTATAAAACATAGATGATTAGTTGTATGGCAAGATTACAAAAAATACTTAAGAAATAGTTTTTTATTAAAAGAAAAAATAACTCCTTATAGATTCTCATTTGAAAAATTAAGAGAAGTTTTAAATTCATGAAAGAATTTTTTATTTATTTCATGAGCACCAAATTTTATATTTGATATATATTTAGATATATTAAAAGATTATGTAGAAAAAAATTTATGATCATCGGCTGCTAATAATATATATTGATTCGGTACAAAGATTAATATAGAAAATTTTACTCTCACACCACTCTGGTGACCTCATCATAAATCAAGATTTATTGAAATACTCAAAGAGAAAAATATTTTAACTTCTGCTATCTGATGAATGGGGGATACTTGCTCTGATTTCTGAATTAGTTATAAATTGGATAGTTGATCAGACTTTTACTTTGTAAACCCGGATAAGCGTGTTATAACGTGATATGATGATAAAATACAAGCAGATATAAACTATCATTTAATATTTGAAAGAAAAGATCTGATATATGAAATGAAAAAAGAAGATATTACCTTATTGTAATATCTTCTTTTTTTGCATATGAAGGAGCTAGTATATAATGTATTATCAATGTAATTAAAATCAATCAAATAACTCATAAATAAACTTTATATAATCAAATATAATCAACTAGATATCATGTTGGTATAGCAAAAGATATATATCAAATTGTTATTCAAAATGAATAAATAGATAAGATAGTTGACTTATGAGTCTTTGGTGAATTTTTGATTAAATAATTATTTCACAATGGCATAGTAAAACCAAAAGTAATTGATATTAATATTATTGATAATAATCCTATAAGTGGATTAAAACTTAAGATGAGTAATCAATTCACCAATAATAATATTAACATTATATTTATAATATTAGACTCAGATATATTTCATTGTATTTTTTTTATAATATGACTTCACAGAGCTGAAAATATTCAAGTGATTGCAAAAATTATTCAGATTATTTCTATACTGTATCATAGTTGTTTTAGATAAGGTTGATAAGTAAACCAATATATATTTGATAAACCAGTTTGTATTGAAAGAATAAAAATAAATATAAGTAATATTTTGTGTTTTATAAGATATTTAATTGCTTCTTTTATATGAATTTTATTATTTTTAGCTATTGATTTATACTGTTTTGGTTCATGTATGAGTTGTAATCATATTAGTATTAATAAATATGCTGATATAGTAGCAATAACAGGGTATACAGGATGTATTATAAATAAAAATCATGCAATTGAAGACGAAAATGCTCTTCATAAAAATATTGCAATGTATTGATTTGAACTAATATCTTTAAATCGTTTTTCTTCTCAATTTTCTTCTAAATTATCATGAATAAGAGCTTCAAAATTTCATGAAGTAACAGCATATCATATTCACATTAAAATTGATGATATAATATAAAGATAAAACTGTTCAGAAAAAATATAAAATATAAAAGAAAGTATCATGAATAAAATTCATAATAAAAACATTTTCTTTCTGCCGAATCTATCAGCCCAAGCTCAAGAAGGGATTTCTAATATAAAACTTACTATTCAACTTAATACCATTAAAAATAATGCTCATCAAAATGAAAATCTAAGATAGCTCGTAAAAAAGAATACCCATATTGGTGTAGTAAAAATACAGGCTTCTAAAAAATTAATTATATAAAATAACTTAATATTTTTATTTAGGATTTTATTCATTATTATTATTATTACTTCATAAATTTATTGTGAATTTCTCTAAGCTTGGGGTTAGTAACATGTGTATAAACTTGAGTGGTAGTTATACTTGCGTGTCATAACATTTCTTGGATTGCTCTTAAATCTGCACCAGCATTTAGTAGGGTAGTAGCAAAACTATGTCTGAGGGTATGTGCTGAAATATTTTTTAATATAAATGCTTTTACTGCATATTTTTTAATCATTCCTGTAATAAAAAATCTAGAAAGTCTTACGTTTTCATTTTCAAAATTTTCAATATCAGCAATTTTAATATTATGTCTAATAAATAATGGTCAAAGATTATCAGTTCTTTTTTCTAAGTAATTCTCAATCAATCAAGCAGCATGTTTAGTTAGGTAGACACTACGAACTTTACGACCTTTCCCACGTACTGCAAATTCTCTTCTTTTTATATTAATATCCTTTTTATCGAGTCATGTGAGTTCAGATATTCTCAATCCTGTAGAATATATACATTCCATAATAGCTAAGTCACGAGATCAAATTATTGTGCTTGAGTTTGGAATTTCAAATAATCTTTGTAGTTCTTCTTCAGTAAGGAATTCTACTTGCCTTTGGTCTGCTTTGATTAAATCAATAGCTGTAGCTGATAGAGTTTTAAATCATTTTTTTTCTAAAAATTTTAAAAAACTTCTCAGAGTAATCATATAAGCATTTACTGTTTTTATACTGAGTATTTTTTTAGCTGTTTTATGTACGTAAGTTCTGAATCAATCAGCTAAATCAAGACTTATATCTTCGATATTAAATTCAAATGAATCTAAATTTTTATCTTCTAAATATTCTCAAAATTTTTTTAAATGTCTATCGTACTGTTCTACTGTTCTTGGAGATTTATTTTTGATTACTTCTAAGTAATCTAAAAATTTTTGATGAGCATCAGTAAAATTCATAATTTTGATACTAAAAAATAATATTTATTATGTTATCTATTCTAATAAAAAAAATAAAAAAAACGAATTTAAATTCGTTTTTTTTATATGATTATTTCAGCATCACCTTCAGTAATAAGAATACTATGTTCATATTGACAACCAAGACTCCCATCTGTTACATATAATTCAAATCATCCATCTTCGTGAATTTCTCCAGATGTTTCTCAAATAAGCGGTTCTATAGCAATTGTCATTCATGCTTTGAGTAATAATCCTGTCCCAGCTTTACCATAGTTGTAAATATATGGTTCTTCATGAACTTTTCTTCACACTCCATGTCCAGAAAGATCACGGATTATATGAAATCCTGCGTCTTCTACTATTTCTTGAATAGCCGCTCAGATATCTCAAACTCTATTTCATGCTCTTGCTTGAGCAATACCAGCATAGAGTGCTTTTTTATTTACTTCAATCATTTTTGCTCAGACTGGATTTTTATCATCTCATCAAATAACAATTGTTACTCAAGAATCAGTATAAATTCATAGTTTTTTATCTTTTACTCAAAAATCAAAATTTACTAAATCTCAATCTTTAAATACCAAGTCTTTATGAGGTACTCCATGAGCAACTACATCATTTACTGATATACAAATATTAGCAGGGAATCAATATTGTCATTTAAATGCACAAAGATATCAAGCATCTTTTGTTATTTTTCAAGCAAGCTCATCCATTTCAACAGCAGTTGTACCATCTTTTACAACAGATATAATAGTATCTAATACTTTTTTATGTACTCTTGCATTTTCTCTCATTTGATTTAACTCTCTTGGAGTTAAATGTTTAGGTAATTTTTTTCACATAATAGTTTATTTTAATTATTATTTACAACTTCAACAATTTCATTTTCATTTTCATTGATCGTTACAGACTTTTACTGCAAGTTCACAAGTTCGCCTCAATACTTTACTACTATTTTTTATCTTATTATGCATATTAATAATATCCGCTTGCAATTTTACTGTAGAATAACTTTCAATAGAGGCATATTCAATATGTTTTCTATAGATTAAATCTATATTTTTTCTTATGGATTCAGTTATATCAGTTTTTTGAGAACTATTTAATAATTTACTTATTCAAACAGAAGCTTCGTTATTAATTTTTTTTGTATCGTCTCAATCTAATAAATTTTTTGTCGCTTCATTAAATCAATCTTTTACTTTAACTCAAGCTTTTATTATTTGATCAAATGAATTTTGAATAAAATTATTATCGAGTGAATAAAATCAATTTTTATTAAATTCTGCTAAATTATCAAGCATGATTTTCTGAGAATTAACAGATAATCATTGTTTAGATAATTCTTTTGCTAATAAATTATGTTCTAATGTTTCATAATCTTCATTATCACTACTTCAAACTAATAATTTCCAAGCATCCTTCCATTTTTTAATTCAATCTTTTCATAACTCATTATTTAGCAAAATAGCTTCTTTTGCGTCATCTATTCTTTGTCAAAAGCTATCTGCTTTATCTCCTTCACCTTTTAACTTATTACAGTTACTGATTGTATCTTTTCAGTAACTATTAGTTAATTGGATTATGAAATCTTCACTTGATTCTTCTGATAGTATCACATTCAAGCTAGATTCTAATGTAGGGGTTGTTACGATTTGTTTATAAAGTGTTGTAATCTGGGTATTATTTTTAATGAGTTGTCAGACTATATCTATAGCGTATCATTCTAAGCTACAATTTTTAACTCAATTACATACTTCATCATTGGTTAACTTTACTCAACTATATCATTTTTTAACTATTGTTTCCAAATAGTTTCTTAATCAATCTGTTTCATTTTCTAATTTTGATAAATCTCTATCTATTGCTATAGGTATATCATTTAACATTGGAAAAGTAAGATAGTAACTGAAATCTGTATAAAATCAATCCCAATTTATTGTTTCATTATAAATACGTATAACATCATTTCAAGTAGTATTTAATTTACCAGTATCTTTTTTATCAATATTTGATAAAAGTGATTTATTTGTATTAGTAACTGCTTTTCTAAGATTTTTTATATAGTTTGTAAGTGATTTTGCTGTTTCATTTTTAATAGGACATGTTGAAGAATCTCCATACGTAATTGTAGGAGTTAGTAATACACTTATAAGAATAAGTCAGAGTATTAATAATTTAAGCTTCATTATATTATCAGTCAATTGGTATTTTAATCATTGCAGCAACTATATCAGACAGAGATTGAGTATAATCTCTGATTCAGGTAGTGAAGTTATTTAATTCTGTAAATTGATTTCCAAAATCTCAGAGAGTTTCATAACTAACCTTTTTATAAATATTAGTGCTGATTAATTCTGATTTTGCTAACATTAATTTATTATAAGAGTCCAAAGTTTCTTTTTTATCTACAAGAACTTTTTTATTTAGATTTGTAATATTAAGTATAGTCTTATATATATCATCTTTATGTGTATATATAGTCACATCATTACGTCTTTGATAATCTAATCCATTTGCTTTATAATATTTTTCTAACAATGTTAATGATGAATATTCATTAGATTTGGGTCTATCATTTTTGTTTACATTAAGAATTGGAACTGGTTTAGTTGAAACCTGAAAACTCATATGAAACATTTCAGATAAATTTAAATCTTTTAATCATAGTTCGAAATTTTGAGTAGTCATTATAGCTGGAGCTAATGATGAATTAGCAAACTTTCTTAGATGTTGATTTGATCTATCTATTAAATATTCAATAGTAATATTTGGTCATCATCCTAATAACTGTTGCTCATTTACTACAAAATCAACGGTAATACAGAAAAAATCAGAACATGGCCAACTAGCATTATCATTTAATTCTTGATATCAACCACTAATAGATTCAGATTTTTTATTATCTGTAGAATTATTACTAGATTGATTCGAATTATTATTATTTCAATTATTATTATTTCATCAATCAGAATTTTGTAGAGTAGAATCACTATTATTAGAATTTATATCTTTCTCAGGATTAATAAGTTGGTCAATTAATTCAGGATTAAATCCATGATCTGACTTATCATCTACACAGAGATAATTACTAGATGCTCAATAATAACTGTTATCTGGATTAAAATCAGAAAGTATATTTAAATCAATATTATTTGATTGAATATTTGTAGGATTAGATAAGTTTGTAGCTATGGATTCTCAATTATTTTCACTTATTACTGCAGGATCTGTTATGTTACTATTGATAATATCCTTTTTTTCTTTTTGCTTATCTTCAAATAATTTATTAAAGTCTTCATATTCTTCTCATATATATTCTATCTCTTGAGTAAATATTATAGAATCTATTTTTTCAATGTCATCAATCAAATCAAAGCTAGAATTTTCTAATATACCATCTGTATAAAGTCATACAGATCATATTTTTTGTATTTGGTTTGATTTTTCGGAAGCTATATCTTTACTCCTTTCATAATGTTTTCTAAAAATTCATTGAATAACTTTTAAGGTTTTTGTTTCATAATCTCCACTTGAATTTTTACAATTATCTCATAATTTCTCAACAAGCATACTATAACTTCACAAAGCTATATCAATTACATGACTAGGAGCTAGGTCTCAATCAATACAATCTTTTAAAGGATTAGATATAAGAGAATAATGTTGATTTATTAATGAATTGAGTTTATCTTTAATAGAATTATCAACTCAAGATAATTCATATTCAAAATTCTGAAGGTCAATTTTTTTATATCACTCATCTATAGTATTGTATAAATTGAGTCAAACTTCATTACCAATAAAAGCATGAGAAGCTTGCCCCATGTTATATAAACAGATTATGAAAAATATAAATATATTTATAATATTTTTCACCATATTTTCTTTTATTTAGAGAAGAATATATTATGTAATTTAGTATACAAAAATACTGACTAAATTCAAAATAAAATAAAATAAAAACCCCTTTTTTAAAGGAGTTTTTATTTTATAATTAATTCATTCTTTTCAACAGTGATTGAAAATATTCTAATATCAGGAGTATAAATTACTTTTTCAGCAATTACGTCTTCTATATTATCTGTAATATATCTTCTTATTTCTCTTGCTCAGAAATCAGGATTATATACTATTTTTGTAATATGATTAATAGTTTTATTATCGAATAATAATTCATAATCCATTTTAATTAACCTATTTACTAAATTAGTAAGTTGTAATTTAACAATTTTTTTAATATTTACTTTATCAAGAGGATTAAATATTAATACCTTATCTATTCTGTTAACAAATTCTGGAGAAAAATAATCTGTAAGATTATCTTTAATTTTTTCACTCGCTTTTTTATAATCAGCTAATATATTATCTTCTTGATTTTCATCTACATCAAATCCTATACTATTAGCTTTTTCAGTAAATTCTTCTTGTCAGATATTAGATGTCATTATAATAATAGTATTTTTGAAATTTATTTTTCTTCATTTATTATCTGTTAATACTCATTCTTCAAGTATTTGTAATAAAAGATTATATACTTCAAAATCTCATTTTTCAATTTCATCAAATAACACAACACTATATGGTTTTTTTCTCACTTTTTCTGTAAGCATTCATCCTTCTTCGTATCAAACGTAACCAGCATTTGATCAAATTAATTTATTTACAGAAGTCTTGTCTGAATATTCACTCATATCAATTTTGATAAGAGCATCTTTATCATCATAAAATTCTTGTGCTAAAACTTTTACTAATTCTGTTTTACCAACACCAGTTGGTCATAGGAATAAGAAACTTCACAGTGGCCTATTAGGGTTTCAAATACCTGTTTTACTTCTCATAATTGATTTAGCTATATTTTCAACAGCTTCATCTTGTCAGATAATATTTTTTCTAATATCACGAGGAAGGTTTTTGAGTCTATCAATTTCTCTTTTATTGAGATTAGATATTGGTATTCATGTAGAAATATGTAATACTCTTTGAACATCTTCAGTAGTAACATTGAGTCTATCTTCTTTTGGAATAGTAAATTTTTGTTTTAACTCACTGATCTGTGTTTCTAGTGATGCTTGTTCTTCTTTTAATTTAGATGCTTTTTTATATGATTGAGCAATTACAGCATGTTCTATATCTTTTGATAATTTTGCTATTTTTTCTTTCAATTTTTTAGTAGCAGTTTCATCAAAATTATATTTCATTGATTTAATACTACAAGCTTCATCTATTAGATCGATAGCTTTATCTGGTAAATACCTATCTGTTATATAACGAATAGAAAAATCTACTGCTGCGATTACTGCATCTTCAGAAATATTTAAATTATGATATTCTTCAAAACTTTCTTTTATTCATGAAATAATTTGCGTAGCAATTTCTTTATTTGGTTCTTCTACTACTATTTTTTGAAATCTTCTTTCTAGCGCAGAATCTTTTTCTATATATTTTTGATATTCTGTATGTGTTGTTGCTCAAATCACTCTTATTTTACCTCTTCACATAGCAGGCTTTAATATATTTGAAGCGTCAAGAGTTCATTCTCAACCACCAGCACCAATAATAGTATGTATTTCATCAATAAATAATACTATTTCATGTTCTACTTTAGACGCTTCTTCTATAACTTGTTTGATTCTTGATTCAAATTCCCCTCTATATTTTGTTCAAGCTATTAACGAGGACATATCAAGAGATAATATTCTCTTATCTTTCATTGAAAAAGGTACATTTCCTTGATGAATTCTTAAGGCTAAACCTTCAGCAATTGCAGTTTTACCAACACCAGGTTCTCAAACAAGAGCAGGGTTGTTTTTCGTTTTTCTATTTAATATCGCTATCAATCTGTCTATTTCCATATCTCTTCATAGAACATTTTCTATTTTTCAATCACGTGCTTCTTGTGTAAGATCAGTTGAGAAAAAATCGAGTGCTGGAGTTGTAGAATCTTCTTTTTTTCCTTCTTGAGTTTTATTCCCATCAAATGGAGTTTGAATTTCTCAGTTAGAAGGTTGACCATTTTCATTTAATAAATTATTAGTGAGTGCTCATAGTAATTGATCAATAGTATCATTTCACATTTTAGATGTACCACTATTATTTATTTGATTATCTTGTGTTTGAGGCTTAATATTTTGAGATGTACCATCTACTGCTCATAAATTATTTAAATCAACAAGATTTTTCTCTATATCAGTAGCTGTTATACCTATATAATCGAGGAAACTTACTAACCAAGAATCATTTTTAATCATTGATATTAAAAAATCTTCTAAAGAAGCTCTTTCTTTAGAAAAACTAGCAGCTATTTTTACACTTCCTAGAATTACATTTTTTAAACGAGTATTCATTCCAGAGTAAACTCATTTTCTTTTTTCAGGGTTTTCATTAAATAAACCTTTATTGATAATTTCAATCGTAAGCTTTTCATTTATACCATAGAGGCTACAAATTTCTTTAATTCACCCAGAAGAATGTTTTACTATTTCTAAAAAAATATCTTCGATAGATAATTCTTTTATTCACATTTCTTTAATTTTAGCTTCAGAATTTATCAAAGCTTTTTTATATCAGTCAGAAAAATTATTATACGACATTAATTTGTTTTTATATATTAATCATGAAATAGTTTAGAGATATTGTATTTCTTGTAAAGCATTTTTTAAAAAAGATGTTAAAAAATATTTGTATATTTAATAGTTCATCGTATAATATTATCACATATAGCATAAAATATTTATACAAAAATTATCTAAAATGAGTCTATATTTAAATTAATAATACAAAAAAGATGTTTAGTAAAAAAATGTTCCTGTTAGCTGCTGGTTATATTGCATGAGGTTTAGTATCATCATTATATGGTAAAAAGAAACCAAAAGATCTAAAAACAGAATTAAAAGAATGAAAAGAGAATGGTGAATGAGAATTCAAAGTTTTACTTTCAAATTTTGTTGATACTCATAAAAATCTTTTACAAGATATTGAAAAAGAAATCATGAGTGATAAAAATAAAGCTCTATTTTTAGAAAAAAAAGCTCAACTATTAGAAATTGCTGACACTTATAAAGCTGAAGGAAATAGATTATTAGAAGAGTTAAAATATAATGGTAAAACATATTTAGTTGAAGCATCTGATAAATTAGAAGGCTTATATAAAGAAAAAAAAGCAGAACTTGAAGAGTTAAAAGAAATATCTCCAGAAAAAGCATTAGAATTAAAAGGAAACTTATTAGAAGCTTTCGAAGAAATTAGAAATAAAATGAAAGAACAATTTAAGGCTAAAGTTAACAATGAAGATAAAAGTATTGAAAAATAATAAATAAAAACTCTCTAAATATCAGAGAGTTTTTATTTTGACATAATTATAATTATTTCTATAATATCTAAACTATAGTTAGATACAAAATTTAAACAATCAGTAGGAGAATATCATGTTTTTAAATCATGTATTATCAATCGTATTAGTTTTTGTTCCAATCTATGTTGTGATTAATGCTCACTGTAAAGCAGAGAATGTTAATATGTTTAATTTAGTTGAATTACTAGATTCAATTAAGAAAGTTAGAAAAAAATAAGGAATATAATGTATATATTATATTATAATAAAAACCCTCTATTAATAGAGGGTTTTTTATTTTTATAATTTATCATGAGTTAAACATAACTCCATAATTTTTTTAGTTATTTTCTTTGGTTTGCTTACATATGTTATTTTCGTTTTCCCTCAAATGTGACTTCAATTTTCGTCTTTTTCAGTCATTGCTCAATCTGTTACTATTACAATAGTACCATATGAGAAAATATTTCATAAAATTCAAAATCTTTGAGACTCGATAAATCTTATTTTATTACCAGGAAGTTCTTTATTTTTACTATTAAAAAATCAAATATGTTTATATGTATATATTCATCTTTGAGTCACTATCATATAATCAAATTTATAATCTAGATAGATGTTAATTATATGATTAATGAAAGCTAAAATAAATACTATAGTAATTCATATTAGTAACCAGGAAATCATTTCATACTCAGTTTTTAATAGAACTGCAATATATATAAAAAAACTTGATACAACAGTTACTATAATTGCAGGAATAATTCATTTCATTATCCAATATGCTATTGATCTTTCGACGAGCATTACATTTTCAGGTCAAAATTTATCTGAAACATATTTATGTTCTTTTTGTTTTCATTGTGTATCAAAATAATTAAATATTTTCATATATGTCTATTTATAGAATATAAATTCTATCGACTATCTTATATATTCTTATCAAGAATGTGAAAATTATATGAATATTTATATTAGTTTAAACTATTACTGTATTAGAATATAGTACTATTTTAGTAATCTTTTCTTGATATATTTAAAAAATACCTTAAAATAGGAGTAATCCTATATTTATATAGTATTTATTAATAAAAACATAAATTATGACAATTAAATTACCAGCACTTCCATACACAATGGATTCTTTAGTTCCACATATTTCTCAAGAAACATTAGAGTTTCACTATGGAAAACATCATCAAACATACGTAACTAAATTAAATGGATTAATTCCTGGAACTGAGTTTGAAGGAAAAGATTTAGAAGAAATTGTAAAAACATCAACTGGAGGAATATTTAATAATGCAGCTCAAATATGGAATCATACTTTTTATTGGAATGGTTTTTCTCCAAATGCAGGCTGAAAACCAGAAGGAATATTATTAAGTAAAATTGAAGAAGATTTTGGATCTTTCGAAAAATTTGTAGAAGATTTTACTACATCATGTATTAATAATTTTGGTTCAGGTTGGACTTGGTTAGTGAAAACACCAGAAGGAAAATTAGAAATCCTAAATACTTCAAATGCTGCAACTCCACTTACAACTAATAATACAGCATTGTTAACTTGTGATGTATGGGAACATGCATATTACATTGATTATAGAAATTCAAGACCAAATTATTTATCAGCATTTTGGGAATTAATAAATTGGGATTTTGTTTCAAAAAATTTACAAAAATAAACAAAAAAAGAAGTTTAAAAACTTCTTTTTTGTTTTGTTTATAATATATAATATCACTAGGTAAATAGTAAATGATTTGATATAGTTTGACTTAGTATTTCAAAATGAGTATCTTTAGTAAAATTTTTAATACAAAAAATATGTTTAATATAAATAAAATTTGATTTACTTTAGTTGAATTAATGTTAGTAATAACAATTATGTCAATATTATCAACTCTAGCTTTTAGTAATTATAGGAGTTATTCATCTGATGCTAGGGATTCTAAAAGAAAAGCAGATATATTAAATTTAACGAAACAACTAGAATTGAGAAAAATTGATTGAGAAGAATTATTTAATTTTATTTTAAATGATAATTCATCCATTGACATAGATATTCAAGTTTCATGAAAAATATGAAGTGTTGATTTAATGTGAAATTATAAAGCATGAGATTCAGATTTTGTGTATTTGGATTTAATAGGTGAAAATTTTAAAGATCCTCTGACATGAGATTTTTATAAAATTTGAGCTACATCTTATCAAAATAGATATGAAATCGCTGCATCTATGGAACAGTGATGAGAGTATTGATCATATGTTGATGGTACCTGGTTACCTAGAACTATTAATGAAACACAAGTTGATATATTAAAAATTATCAAAAATACCGTATATTTATCTGGATCAACAAAAAGTGATTTACTTTTATATGCTGGTGATATAGTAACTATTGGTTGATCTAATTTAGAAACATACAAAATCACTCGTACCTTTAATTCTAAATTACAATTAGATAGAAATATTGTTTGAACTTGAGATACAATTGAATTACTTGTAGATGAATCAACTCATATTATAAAAAGTCGGTCATGAGATTATCCAATTGATATAAACTCATGAATTATATATACTCCATATAATTTAGAACCATAGAAATATTTATTTTATAAGAAATATTTTTGTAGATGTTATTTTGCAATTTATCTTAAAAATTATATTATTAAATTATTATTACTTTTTGAATGTATTAAATATATGTTATCGCATGAAATAATGGAAAAAATAGAATTACTAGAATGAGAAATTTCTAAAAAAGTAATTGGTCAAAAAAATCTTGTAAGAGATCTAATGATATGTCTTTTTTCAGGAGGTCATATTCTATTAGAATGAGTACCAGGTTTAGCGAAAACGTTATGTGTAGAAACACTATCTAAAGTTGTAAATCTAGATTATAAAAGAATTCAATTCACTCCAGATTTATTGCCGAGTGATTTAATAGGTTCAAAAATATATGAAAATAATAATTTTTCTGTAAAAAAATGACCCATATTTGCAAACCTTGTATTAGCAGATGAAATAAATAGAGCACCTTCAAAAGTTCAATCAGCTTTATTAGAATCAATGGCAGAGAAGCAAGTGACTATATGAGAAGATACATTTTTACTAGATGCACCATTTATGGTATTAGCAACTCAAAATCCTCTTGAACAATCATGAACTTATACTCTACCAGAAGCTCAATTGGATAGATTTTTATTGAAAACTATAGTGAATTATCCAAACAGAGATGAGGAATTAAAAATCATGAAAAAATATAGTTGAGATGACGATACAAAACTAATAAAAGTTTTTACGAAATCTGAAATATTGAATGTGAAATCTGAAATAGAGAAAGTTACTGTGTGAGATAATATATATGAATATATTGTAGATCTTGTTTTATTAACACGTGAAAAGAAATTTTCTGATAAATACTTAGCAATTTGAGCCTCTCCAAGAGCATCTATTTCATTATCTAAAGCTGTAAAAGCAAATGCATTTTTACAATGAAGAGATTTCGTTTTACCAGAAGATGTAAAAGAAATGATATATCCAGTTTTGAGACATAGAATTATATTATCATACGAACAAATTGCAGAGGGAATGAATACTGATCTAGTTATTGATGAATTATTACAAAATGTTACTATAAAATAAATATGTTAACAAAAAAACATAAATGAGTTTTAGAATTAGAAACAAAAAACTTTGTAGAAACTCTAATGATAGGAAACTATAAAACTCATTTTAAAAATAAATGAATAGAATTTGCTGATTTTCGAGAATACCAAATATGAGACGATGCAAAATCAATTGATTTTATTACGTCATCTAAAGTTTGAAAAACTCTCGTTAAATTATATGAAGAAGAAAGAGAATTAAATGTGCACTTTCTTCCTTTTTTTGGAGAAGAAATTAATTTTGAACTCAATAATATTAACAAAAGAGATATATTTGAAGAAGTATTATTTATATTATGAATATCTACAGTAAAACAACAAAATAAATTTTGATCAATGTATTATGATTTTTGAAAGAGAAAATTATTCCCATTATGAAAAGGTATATCACATTTTCATGATTATTTTTCAAAAATTGAAAAAAATAATTTTTGAAAGAATGATAACTTTATAAAAAATATTTTAACGAAAAAATCTGAACAAACTATTTCTGATAAATTAAAATATTTTAATAATTTAAAAATTAAAAATTCTCTCGTCTTTCTTTTTACTTCTGATTTAGAAATAGATGAAAAACAGTTAAAAATTACAGCGTTAAAAAATGATTTGGTAATCTGTAATATTTTTCACAGTTTTGAAAATAATTTGGATGAAAAATGAATATTTTGATTTACAGACTGACAAAAAGACTTATTTATAGATTTAGATAATAATAATAAAAAAGAAAAATACAGAGAATTAAGAAAAAATAAAGTTATAAACTTTAGAAAAATAGTGAGAAAAACAGGAGCAAGTTATCTATATTTTGATGAAAAGACAAATGTATTTTGAGAATTATATAAATTCTTTAAAAGTAGATAATATAATGATAGATTAAATAATAATTCAAATAAACAGTAATATGAAACAAATATTTTTATTTTTAATAACATTTCTTGTAAGTTATTCTAATTTATTTGCTGAAAATAATGTGAATATTTCATTGTCAGAATCTGAAGTTAATACTTGAGACAATTTTACTATGTCTATTGATATTTCTACAGATTCACAAGATAATATAGAACTATTAGGAATAAATTGAATTGAAAATTTTGATATTATTTGAAGACAAGAAGGATCTAAGAATATTAATCTAAATGGGGATATTACTATTACTCATAATTTAAACTTAGAATTAATATCTAGTAATTCTTGAGTATATATATTATGACCAGTAAGTATTAAATTTTGAAATGAAACTATTTCTTCAGACTCAATATCAATTACTGTAAATGAGTTTATAATACCCAGCTTAAATAATAATAGCACTGATATTATAAGTAAAGAATGAAACTCTAACAAATTAATAGAATTAAAGGAAGAAGAAAATAATAAAATTGATAGCAATAATAAAAAAAAGTTAAATATAATAGATAATATTCATCCAGTAAAAAAGTTTGTAATGAATTTTAATACGTTTGAATATATAGGAGTCTTATGTTTTTGATTATTTATTATATTCATCAGTATATTTTATTTATTTTTAATAAAAATATTAAATCATAAAAAAATATATGAAAGAAATAAACAAACAGAATTAGATAATTTGGAAAAAAGAAAACAGGAAATTAAAAATATTTATAATGAGTTATTAACTCTATCAGATAAAGCTGAAAAATACTCTCAAGAGCAATTTTATACTGAATTAAATAATTTATTCCGCAGATTTTTCCTATATATTGGAATTGATAAAGCTGATAAAAAAACTTTATCAGAACTGAATAAAAATAATATAGATAAAAAAATATTAGATATTTTTACTACAAGTTATATATACGAGTTCTCTACAAAAGTAGATAGTCTTTCTGAAAGAAAACAAATTGTTATGAATTTTATGATATTTTTAAAAAAATAATTTATGTTTGAGTTTTTAAATCCACATCTCTTGTATTTAATTATTCCAATATTTTTATTGGTTATTTTCATGTATTTAAAAAAGAAAAATACTAAAAATTTTATAGCATTCTGAGATTTGAAAAGTATCTATAAGTTTTCTAGTAATTATCTGAAATTATATTACTTCATTATATTACTTATTTTTATCAATGCTGTTTTTATTATTTCTCAACCGATAGAAAGAAATGTAGATGAAAAAATTAAAAAAAATGGTATTGATATAATGTTAGTTTTAGATGTTTCACCTTCAATGGATGCTACTGACATGTTACCTAATAGGCTAGAAGTTGCTAAAAATACTTTAATTGATTTTTTAGATACGAGAAAAAATGACAGAGTATGATTAGTATTATTTTCATTAAGACCATTTACATCACTACCTTTAAACTTTGATTACAATATATCTAAAAAGATAATTAATAGAGTCAATGTTGATATAATTAATAACCAAAATTTAATATGAACTTGAATTGGAGAATGATTAATATTGGCTGCAGATAATTTAAAAGATTCAGACAGGACGAAAGTGATAATATTAATTACTGACTGAAGTCCAAGTTGAAATAATATTATTAATCCTATTATTGCAACCAAATTTATAAATGAAAAATATAAAGATAATAAGATTAAAATATACACTATTTGAATTTGATGAGATAAGGATATTTTTCTTGAACGTAGTTGGGGATATATAAAAGGTGTAGATTCAGAATTATTAACCAATATTTCTAATTTAACTAATTGAAAATACTATAATGCTAGAGATAAAATAGAATTAAATAGTATATTCAAAGAAATATCAAATTTAGAAAAAACGGATATTGAAATTGATACAAAAGAAACAATTAAATCTCAGTCAAAATATTTTACTTATGTGTTATCATTCCTTTTATTATTACTTTTATTAATAAAGGCAAGAAAATATATTTATAATAGATAAATTATGGTTTTTGAAAATATATCTACATTTCCAATTATATTATCTTTATTACTCATAGTTACTGTAATATATTTTTTCTGGGTCTATATTAAAAACAATAAAAATATATTATCACTTATATTTTTATTTATTTCTATTATTTTCTTAACTATTTCTTTATTTTCTCCTAGATATTGAAATTACAATCAAACAGTAAAGCAAAATTGATGAAATATACTATTTGTAATGGACGTGAGTAAATCAATGAATGTATATGATATTTGATATGGTGATAATATAATTTCACGCTTACAAGTACAAAAAAATTTCATTCATAACTATGTAGATAATAATATATGAAATAATTACTCATTATTCGCTTTTGCATGAGAAACCTTAGAATTATTACCTTTTACAAATGATACATGATTGTTTCAAACTATACTAAATGGTATCGATCAAAATAATATTTCTAAATACTGATCAGACTTTGAATGACTCTTTCAAATCGTTTCAAATTATGTAGAATCTGAAGAAAATGCATGAACGATAGTTATATTCACTGATGGTTGAGAAATAGATAGTTTATTATTACCAGATTCATTAATAAAAAAAATAAATAAATATAGTTCACAAGTTATTATTGTATGAGTATGAACCACTAAGTGATGATATATTATTGATTGACAAGATTTATTTTGAAGATCTATCTACAAGATATATAATTGAGAAAAAGTTCTATCAAAAATTAATACTTGATGAATCAGTAAAATCACAAATAAATATAATTTTCAAAATTGATTTATAGATTCTAATAAAAAATTTGATAATATTGAAAATATTATCAATGCACTTATCTTAAAACAAGACTTTGAAAAAGAAATACCTCTTGCTCGAGATATAAGTTATATTTTTATTATATTTTTCCTTACATTTTTCTCTTTATTTTTATTCATTGAGAATAAAAAAACTAAATAATTATTATGAAAAAGAATATTATTAAAATATTATTAATTATTAGCTGATTTTTATCTATTTTCTATTATGAAAATAGAGACTTTATTAATGCGAATAAAATTAATAACATAGGTATAAATCAATATAATGAGGAATTATATAGTTTTTCAATATGATCATTTATGTTAGCTAGTAATTTAAATGAAAATGCTATAGCTCTTTATAATATTTGAAATTCACATTATCAAACTGCTGAAGAAAATAATGATAAGAATGAAAAAATAGCGTATTATAAGTTCTCACTTGAGAGTTATTCATGATCGTTAAATCTTGAGTATAATCAATATACTAAAGATAATTATGAATATGTAGAACAAAAATTAGATAAATTATTGAATCCAGAACAAGAAACTAAAGCAGCAGAAGAAGAAGAAGAAGAAGAAGAAGAAGAAGAAGAAGCAACTGAAAATCAAAGATGAAAGGAACAAGATTCTGAATCTAATCAAGAATGAAAAAAACAAGGATTTGAAGAAAGTAATTCTGAATGAGAAGAAGAACAAGAATGAAGTGAAACAGCAGATCCGAAAGAATGAAATAAAACAGAAGAAGAAAATTGAGAAAAACACAGTAATTGAAAGGATTGAAATACTTGAGAAGAATGAGATTGAGAGTGAAAATGAAATAATCAAGGTGAAAAATTATCACAAGAACAATTACAACAAATAGAAAAATATTCAGAAGATTTAAAAAAGACTGAATATTATAATCAAAAATATTTTAATAAAGTTAAACATGATAATTTACAGAATAAATCATACGATGAACTATTTGATATATTTGAAAGATGATGAGAAAAAGATTGGTAACAAAAAAAGAATGGAAATTATTTTCCATTCTTTTTTTATATAAGTATATTACATACCTGGTAATCAACCATTTGGAATATTCATACCCATTGAACTCATAACACCTTGCATTTTATCTGCTGCAACTTTTTGAGAGTTAGTTACACCTTTATTGATAGATTCTAAAATTGCTTTTTCTAAAGCTTCTTTTTGTGAACCATTTAAACCTTCAATTAAGTCTTTTGTTTCGAATTCAACTTTTTCAGCTTTCATTTCTCCGTTAAAAGTAATTACTAGTCCGTTAATTTCAGATTCAATATGAGTATTTTCTAATTCTTTTTTAACTTTCATTGCTTCTTGTTGAAGTTTCATCATTTCTCATGCTTTTGAAAAATCCATACTTATATTTTTAATTATTAATATTTTATTTAGTGAAAATATTATATAAATATATTTTCTTTTTACAAATTTTTGACTGAAAAAAAAAATTATGCTAATATGTTTATATATTTAAAAATAATAAAAATATTATGGCTACTACTCAAGAAAATAATGAAGATTTAATTATCTTGACTGATGATGCTCTAGTTGAATCTAATGATGAAATGGTCATTGACCTTGATACTGAAGATATATCAATGAATGATGATGTTATTTTAACATTTGATGATTCTAATGAAACTCCTACTACGAAAGTGAAAGAAGAAACATCTATTGTAAATAATGAAGTTACTCTAATAGAAGAAGATCCATTTGTAATCACTGAAGAAATATCTATAGAAGATTCACCAGTAATTAATCTAACTGAAGATAAAGTTTCAGATGATATGGATTTAGATTTTGGTTCTCTTGATTTAGGATCAAGTGAAGAATCTAATAACGAAGAAGTTGTAATAGAAGCAACAAAAACTGAAGAAACAAAAGATGAAGATACTTTAGATTTTAGTTCTCTTGATAGTTTAGAAGAAGAAACTGTAGTTATTAAAGAAGAAACAGTAGAATTAGATATGGATATAGGATTTGGAGATTTAGATACTTCTAATGAAGAAATTAAACAAGAAGCTCAATTAGGAGAAGAAACAAAAGAAGAAACAGTTTCTTTTGGAATGGATGAAGTAGAAAAAGTTACTGATATTATTCCTACTGTATCTAGTATATGAACTATGGAATCTATCTTAGATGAAGCTATTACTAAATTAACTAAAAGGCAAGATGTAATTCATTCTGAAGAAGAAGAACAAGAACTAGCAATTTCTCATTTAGAAAAAGAAATTAAACAACTTGAATCAAAAAAAGAAGAAGCAGAAAAGAAAAAAACTGACTTAGAAGCTGAAGATAAAAAAATAAAAACTAATATTACTCAATTAGATAAAATGAAATATGCTGCTGAAGTTAAACCTATACTAAAAGATAAAAAATAATAAAAAAATACCTATGGGTATTTTTTTATTATTTTATTTCAATAATTTCCGCATCTACATAATTACTATTCATGTGAACTTTATTAATAATGATTTTTGTTCATAAAATAGTAGATAATAAATATCTATATTTTACAAAAAATTCAGGTCTATCTTCATATATAGTAATAGAAGAGGGAATAAATCCTAGATCATAAATTATATATTGTATAGTTGAGATAATTTTATCTTTTCACTCATCAACAACTATCATTTTATAATCTGATATTCATAATTGTTGAACTTTCATCTTTTGTATTTCTATAAAACCAGCTGTAATTATAACATCGGTTTTTTTATTTAATAAACTAATGATATTTTTAGGATAATCTTTTGATTTCACCCAAGTATCTATATAGTTTTTTATTCAAATTTCATTAATTATTTTTATATTACCATTGACTCATCTATTTTTTCTTAGTTCTTCTGATCATTCAAGTTGTTCTTTCCTTGAAAATATAGTATCATCTAAATCAGTAACTATAATATTCACATCTTTTTTATCTAACTGAGAAACCAAGTTTTTCCAATGGTCGTATAATCAATTAAATTGAGTTAATTCTAAGAGTTTTTCTTTCATATTTTATTCTAAAATGTATATATTATTATATTATTATTTTCAGAAGATTTAGCAATACTAAATAATAAATTTACATTTTTTTATTTAATAATATAATTTATTATATTATATTATTAAATATTTAATTATGACTCAAGAAATCATACAACCAAAAAAAGAAATAGAACAAATTAAATTAGTTTGAATACTTCATTTCATTTGAAATATTATTTCAGGTTGAATTTTAGGGACGGTATTAGTAGTAATCTATTTATTCATTACTAATGATTTACAAACAAAAACTAAAAAAGCAATATATAACATTATAAACTTCAATATTAGTTTCCTTATATATATGTTTATTAGTTTCTTACTTATGTTTGTATTGATTGGTTTTATTACTATGTGAATAGGGGCGATTATATGGTTTGTAGGACTGATTATCTGATTTATTAAACATCTATCAGGAGAAGATTATGAATATCCAATTACAATAAAATTCTTGAAATAAAAAAACCGAGCAATTGCTCGGTTTTTATTTTTAGAATTAATGATTTTTATTTTTCTTTAATTTTTATCAATTCATCAATAGGTTTACTAAAAGTTATAGCTTCCATATTACCTAAAAATAACTTTACTACATTTGGATGTCGAAATGTTTTCCCTCCATGTAAATCAAGGTTAGTTTCAGTACTATATTCTTTAAGTAATTCTAAAGATTTATCCTTTGGTATTTCTAAAAAGACACAAAGTAATAAATGTTTACATATCCAATCTACTTTCCCTAATTCATTATGAAGTCCATTGTTACCGAAAGCACAAACTTCTATAATAAAATTTTCTTCAATGAAGACTTGAATATCTTGATATATAGCAGCCCGATTTGTACAAAAAGATAAAGTCATTTTTTGTAAACTAAACTGCTGTTCTGTTAACGGATTATCCATTATTTTCTCCCTTTTTATAAAAATTCTTTTTATTGACTTACTATTAATATAATTTTTTAATAAAATAAGTCAAATAATAATATAAAGGATTCTTGAGATCTAGTTATATAATTACAATAAAAATTAAAATAAAAAAACCGAGATAAACTCGGTTTTTTATAATTTTATCTTAAAAATTAATTAATCATTACTGTGTAATTCTTCATTTAATACAATCGTATTAAGATTTTCTAATACTTGGACAGCACCATTTTCTGAATTTCGACGGAATAATAAATTAGGTTTTTTTGATAATGTACTCGCTTTTACTGTTTCACCATTTTCAAGCAATACTTTAGTTCCAGCAGTTAAATAAAGGCCAGCTTCAATAGTGCAATTATTTCCGAGAGATATTCCAGTACCAGAATTGGCACCTAATAAAATATTTTCTCCAAGTGTAAGTACTTCTTTATTTCCACCCGATAGAGTTCCCATAATAGAAGCACCACCACCAATATCCGTACCATCACCTATAACAACACCAGCTGATATACGACCTTCAATCATTGATCTTCCAAGTGGACCAGCATTAAAGTTAATAAAACCTTCATGCATTACAGTTGTTCCTTTTCCTATATATGCACCAAGACGAACTCGTTTTGCATCAGCAATACGAACTCCATCAGGTGTTATATATCGAGTCATTTGAGGTAATTTATCTACACTCTCAGTTTGGATAATTTCTCCAATTAATCGTGATTTATGCTGATAAAATTTTACATGTTATTCCTTAACTACTGCTCTATTTTTCATCCAAGCAACATTTTTAAGTTGATCAAACACTCCATTTAAATTATAGCTATGGGGTACTTTTTCACATAATGATATAGATGCAAGTTTCCAGTATGCTTCTGCTGCACTTGAAACATCTTGATCTGACGTTAATACTAAAATACCTGGTGTGAAATTATCAGCATTTAGTATTTCATCAATACCATCATAACAAAATGGATGATCATCTTCAAATTTATCAGATAATTGTTTTAATTGTTCACTATCTAAAGGTAGGTAACTATTACTACCTAACTCATAACCACAAATTTGATGTAGAATTTCATGAACATCAGCTACTTTTTCATCATCAAGCACTCGATCGAGATTAGTTAGTTCTCCATCTTTGTAAAGATTACCTTCACCTGTCATATATCGAGTAGAAAAGAAAGCAATAGCTTCTTCACTAACCTGACACTTTTCACCTAACATAAATGCTATAACTGTTAATTTTTTCATTTTTTATTCCTCCAAGGAATATTGAGTTAGTTTGATTTTTGTTTTCCTTCACAAAAAATCTGCAAAGTTATATTATTATAGAATAAAAATATAAAAGTCAATGTATTATTTGTGTTATATATGAAAACAAGTATAACTATTTCATCAAATTTACTAAGGGGAAATTTTGATGAAAAATAATATATGTATTATTCTAGTTGGGAGAGGTAATTTAGCACAAGCTTTAATAAATGTTTTTGATAGTATTGATCAAGAATGGATTTCTTGTGATAAATTAGCTGCTGTATATGACAGGAATATAGGGAAACGTTATTTTGTAGTTTACTGTAGTAATACAGATAATGTGAAAAGATTAACAGATATTTTTCTTTTTACGAATAAATATCAGATTCCATTTATTAATGGTTGTACTGATTTTGTTTTTAAATATGATTCTGATAATTTTGAGACAAGTATTATTTCAAATGATGAAGTTATTTATTCAATTGAAACTAATACTATATTTATCAATGCTCATAACTTTAATATTATGATAGTTGGGATAACGTCTGCATTAAAAAAATCAGAAATTATTATATCTATGAATTACAAAGCTGATTATGGTCATGGAGCATTACAAATTTGTGAAAAAACTACAGATTTAGAAATAGGTGTTTATGATGTAGCTGACTTATTTTAAGTTACATATGTAAATATTTGAACAAAGAAAAAAGCATCATGCAAGGCATGATGCTTTTCTTTTCATTTTAGATAAATAATCTGTGATTTTATTATCTGGATTTTGGATAATAATAAACCCACTTTCTTGATTATTTACTATGAAGTTATATAAATCTAAATAACCCTTTTTTAGTCCATCAATATTCATATGCTTATCTAATTTATACTCTATTAAGACTTCAAAATCTGTAATATAACTAGTCTGAACATTAGATAATATCAATATATACAAGAGATAACATCTATCAGCATTATTTAGGTTACAAGTATGATTTCCATTTTCAGTTTTAATCTGTATAGCCTTTATAAGTCTATCGACTTCTTGATAGCTATTTAGATTTAAAAATTTTAATAACTCTTCCATTCATCATCTTTATTTTTATTTTGAGTAAGATTATAATAAATAATTTAATATAAAAGTCAAAAAAATACTCTCATTTTACTGAGAGTATTTTTTTTATTGAGCTGAATAATTAATATTTAATTATTTTTTCAATTTAATAACTATATTTAAATCATCAATTTCAAGAGATTTTTCAACATCAAATTCTTCAAGAGTTTCTACTAAAGTAGAAAGAGTTTCAGCTTCGATATTTTCTTTAAATATTGAAACAATTTTGTCAGCTCCAGTTAGATGAACAGTTATTCTATCATCTACTTGGTAATCAGCTTCCTTTCTAGCTTCTTGAATATATCTAAGAATTTCTCTGTAATAACCTTCTATTTTTAATTCTTCCGTCATAGTATCATCCATTGCAATAACCATACCGAATCCGGCTTCGATTAATGCTCCTGAATCTCACGACTGGAATACTAATTCGAAATCTCCAGCTTCTAGTTCAAAATGACCAACTTGAGCATTTCCATTATCTAGAATCTCAAAATTACCAGCTTTTGCTTCTCATATGATAAATTTAACATCTTTTCCAAATTTAGGTCAGATTGCTCTTCCATTTGGCATACAAACTTGTTTAGCTAACGAACTACCATCAACTACTCTTACTTCTTTTACATTGAGTTCTTCTCTGAGTATTTCAGTAAAGAAAACACCAAATACTTGAGTTACTGTAATAGATTGTAATGGTTGTCTTACTCTCATTTTATTATTTGCTCTCCAAGCTAACCCAAGAGTAATAATCTTTTGAATAGTATCAGTATCACTATTTAATTGTTCATCAATAACAGATGCATCAAATGTAGGGAAGTCAGTTAAATGAACAGATTCATTTCCTGTTAGATTTTTATACATATGTTCAGATATGAATGGCATGAATGGTGCAATAACTTTTGTTACTTCAACTAATACATGGTTCAGAGTTTCATATGCTTGCAGTTTATCTCCATCATTTTCAGTTTTCCAGAATCTTTTTCTAGATCTTCTGATATACCAGTTTGTTAGATTATCCATGAATTTAACAATAGGTTTTGTAGCTCTTGCTAGTTTATATTCGTCAAATCCTTGAGATACTTCACGAGTTAGAATATTTAATTCAGATAGTAACCATTTATCTAAATTATTATCTAGATTTTTAGGTAAACCATTTGGTTTAAAATTATCTATATTTGCATAAGTAGTGAAGAAATAATATGTATTCCATAATGGAAGTATTACTTTTTTTACTACTTCTTGTACTCATACTTCTGAAAATCTGAAATCTTGTGCTTCAACTACAGGTGAATTCATAAGATAGAATCTCAGAGCATCAGCACCGTATTTATCAAATACAAGTTTTGGATCTGGATAATTTTGTTTTGATTTAGACATTTTATGACCATCCTCAGCTAGAATTATACCATTTACAATTACATTTTTCATTGGAGCTTTATTAAATAAAGCAGTACCAAGAATAAGGAGAGTATAGAACCAACCTCTTGTTTGATCAAGACCTTCTGCAATAAAATCAGCAGGGAATTTGAAATCTTCAGTTCATTTGAATGGATAACCTTTGCTTGCATATGGCATAGAACCAGATTCAAACCAACAGTCTAGTACTTCAGGTACTCTTTTTAATTTTTGACCAGTTTTAGGACATTTCAGATAAATTTCATCTACAAAGTGTTTATGAATATCAACTTCTTCTCCAGTATTTGCATAGAAATATTTTACTACTCCATCAACAGTTTTTTCTTCGATTTGAGCATATTCTTTGTTATGTTCATACATTTCTTGTATAGAACCAATACAAAGTTCAGTAGTTTTATCTTCATTTTGCCAAACAGGAATTGCAGATCCCCAATATCTATTTCTAGATATATTCCAATCTCTTGCATTTTCAACCCATTTCCCAAATCTCCCGTCTTTTATTTCATTTGGAGTCCAGTTGATTTCTTGATTATTTTTAACCATATCATCTCTGATTTTTTCAACAGCAACATACCAAGCAGAAATAGCTCTATATATGAGTGGTGATTCACATCTCCAGCAATGTGGATATGAGTGATCGTAAGTATTTATATGAAATGTTAAACCTCTTTGTTTTACATCTTGAAGAGCTATTTCGTTATATTCGAATACCCCTATCCCATTATTTTCTAGTAAGTTTACAGTATTCCCATTATCAGCAATATGAGAAGCAAAACCTAAGCTTTGATCTTTCCCAATTTGGTAATCATCTTCACCATATGCTGGTGCAATATGTACTATACCAGTACCAGATTCAGTAGTTACATGATGACCAATTACTACAGAGTGAGTGTTATCACCTTTTATAAAACCTTGAGTTTCATATACTCCTGGATTTACTTCTGGATCAAAATCTGCAAATACAGGTTCGTATTTGATTCATTCTAAACAAGTCCCTTTGTATTCTCTTACGATTACGTAATCATCTTCATTTTTGAAGTAATTTTTTACGAGATCTCTTGCTAATACATATGTTTCTTCCGTTTTATGATCAAGTAATTCAACGTAATCAATATCAGCACCAACAGCAAGTCCAAGATTTCAAACAAGAGTCCATGGAGTAGTTGTCCAAGCTAGAATATATTTAGATTCGTTACCTTTTCACCCCAGGGTGCTCTCTCTTCCTTCGGAATTCACCTTGACTTTAAATTTAACTGTAGCAGTTTTATCTTGTTTATCTTTATATCCTTGATTTACTTCAAAGTTTGAAAGGGGAGTACTACATCTAGGACAGTATGGTACAACTCTGTAACCTTCGTAGATAAGACCTTTTTTATAGAGTTCTGAATATACCCACCATACAGATTGCATGAAGTCAGTATCCATAGTTTTATAATCATTTTCCATATCTACCCAACGTCCCATTCTAGAAACTGTTTTTTTCCATTCATTTGCATACATAAACACGTTTTCTCTACATGTTTCATTGAATTTATGAATACCAATTTTTTCAATATCATCTTTCCCAGAAATTCCAAGTTTTTTCTCAACGATATTTTCAATAGGTAAACCATGACAATCCCAACCAAATTTTCTTTGAACTTGTTTTCATTGCATAGTTTGGTATCTAGGAATTACATCCTTGATTGTCCCACCCAATAGGTGACCATAATGTGGAGTCCCAGTAGCAAACGGAGGTCCATCATAAAAATTAAATTCCTCAGCACCTTCTCTGTTTTCCACAGATTTCTCAAAGGTCTTATTCTCTTCCCAAAACGCAAGCATCGCTTCCTCCATTTTCGGGAAACTCTGTTTCGGATTTACTTTCTCAAAGTGAGCCATAGTAAAATGTTATTAAGTTTTAAAAGTATTTTTAATGCAGTTTATTGTCTTGGTGGACGATGAGAGTTATTTAACGTTCATTTAAAATATATATAGTTTTTTTTATTATATCTATTTTAAGTTTTTTAAAATTATCTATTTTTTCATTATTCATTATTTCAGATTTTTCTAATTCATTTTGTATTATTCTTAATTTTTCTATTATAAAAAGAAAAAAATCATTATTATTATTATTTCTACTTTCTTTTATCTTATAAGTAGTAAATATATCTGAGGAAATTATATTGTAATTTTTATTGTTTTTAAGGTTTTGTATATCATAGGATATTAAATAACTAATATCTTCTTTTATCCAATATTCCCATTCTTTCCAAAGATTAGGCGTTATATATCATCTTGAAAATAGGAAATACTCTTTATAAAATAAATTAACCAATTTATAATAATTATTACTATTTTTCGATTTTTTTAAATCATCTTTAATTTTTTCGTATTCAGTACTATATTTTTCAATAATTTCTAATTCTTTATCTCTCTCATATTTTTTATATCAATACCAAAAAATGAAAATAGCTCAAATTACTGTAATTAATTGTGAATTTTCTATAAAATGAAATTTATAAATTATACTTACAAATTTAAATCATAACAAAAATGAAATTAAATAAAAACAAACTCTAGTCAGATTATTTAATATTTTTTGTTCCATATTTTATATTTTTAAATACTATATTTTATTTTTTCATGGAAGAAGGGACGGGATTCGAACCCGCGGTACCGTGAGGTACACACGCTTTCCAAGCGTGCGCTTTCAGCCACTCAGCCACCCTTCCTTTTTTTAGTTTAATGTCTTGTCGGACGAGTTACAGCCAAGTCCTTGCTCTTGTAAAGAGTAGGGATTTAGGGAAGAGTTAATAAAGGTTTATCCAATAATAACTCTTTTGTCCTTCGGACATTTACTGCAAGCTATTAACTTTAAAATAGTCGCGGTGTATACGCTCCTTTTTTCACTTATCTTTACAAGAGCAAAGTGTACTTATTTTTTGTAGAACACTTTCTAGATTTTGAAATATTTCTTCATTTTTAAATCTGATAACTTTATATCAAAGGTTTAGTAATAATTTTTCTTTTTCTAAATCGAGTAAAAAAATATCTTTTTTATCATGAATATTTCAATCTAGCTCAATAATAATCTTATGTTCACTACAGAGAAAATCAGGAATCACATATCTCTCTAATCAAGAATTTTCTGTGTAAACATAAGTTGGATTTTGTCTTCAAAATTTGATACCGTTTAACTTTCTTGCTTTTAATTTATCCCAAAGTTTTTCTTCAGATTGTGTCATATTTTTTCTGAGACTTCGAGAAGCTATTTTTATTACTTCTGGAATTGCTTTCATATTTCCTCCTTTTGAAAATAAAATTATAGATTTATGTCGTTACAGAATTTTTTATTATTCACATCATTTCTCAAATCACTCCATAAATCACTGTTCATATCATTCTCACTTTCAGATATTTCTTCACTTTTGCATAGCTGCAGAAACAGCTACTAAAACTCAAAGTATTTCTAGATATTGTATTTCAAAAACATAAGCAATTGCAAATATGAGTATTGCAGCAAGTGCTGCATTTGCCTCAAAACTCGTTTGAGCTTGCTTTGCTTGTTCTTCAAGAGCTTT